>DASXCO010000090.1 GCA_036491125.1 Acidimicrobiales bacterium
GTCAAGGAGGGCATCGGGGCCGGACGGATACGCGACACCGATCCGACCGTGCTCACTTACGCGATCCTCGGCGTCACCAACCAGCTGGCACGGGTGCTCATCTTCGAGCACGGAGACGCCCCCGACGACGTGGCCGACGCAGCGGTCGCCTTCTGTCTCGACGGCCTGTGCGGGCTGCCGGAGCCCGCTCCCGCCGGCCTCAGCTGAGCAGACGCCCTAGAGCTTGGTCAGCGACTTGCGCAGGCTGCGCACGGCCTGGCCGATGCGCTGCTCGTTCTCGATGAGGGCGAAGCGGACGTGGGCGTCGCCTCCCGGCCCGAACCCCACGCCCGGTGAGGTGGCCACCTTCGCCTCCGACACGAGGAACTTGGAGAACTCCAGCGAGCCCATCTCGCGGTAAGGCTCCGGGATCGGCGCCCAGACGAACATCGTGCCCTTGGGCTTGGGCACGTCCCACCCCATGCGCGACAGGCCGTCGCACAGCGCGTCGCGGCGTCCCAGGTAGATCTCGTTGACGACCTTGGGATAGGAGGAGGCCTCGTTCATGGCCACGATGGCGGCGATCTGGATGGGCTGGAAGGTCCCGTAGTCCAGGTAGCTCTTGAGCTTGGTCAGCGCGGCCACGATCTCTGGGTTGCCGACCATGAAGGCCACTCTCCAGCCCGCCATGGAGAAGGACTTCGTGAGCGTGTACAGCTCGACCGACACCTCCTTGGCTCCCGGCACCTGGAGGATGGACGGCGGCACGCACCCGTCGTAGTACGTGTCGGAGTAGGCGAAGTCGTGGACGAGCACGACCTCGTGCTCGCGTGCGAAGTCCACCAACCGCGACATCCAGCCGAGATCCACGCACGCTGTCGTCGGGTTGTGGGGAAAAGACAGCACGATGACCCGGGGCTTGGGCCAGGTCGATTCCCACACGTCCATGACGTTCTCGAAGAAGTCCTCCTCGGGGCCCATGCGCACCTGGCGGATGTCGGCTCCCGTGAACAGCGGTGCGTAGATGTGGATGGGATACGACGGCGACGGCACCAGGGCGGTGTCGCCTGGACCGATGAGGACCCACATCAGGTGGGACAGTCCCTCCTTGGCGCCGATGGTGGTGACCACCTCCGTCTCGGGGTCGACCTCCACGCCGAAGCGGCGGAGGTACAGGTTGGAGATGGCCAGACGAAGCTTGGGGATGCCGCGGCTCGCCGAATAGCGGTGGTTGCGGGGGTTGTGCACCGCCTCGGCCAGCTTCTCGACGGCGACATCGGGCGACGGGATGTCAGGGTTGCCGAATCCGAGGTCGATGACGTCGTCCCCGGCGTGACGCGCATCCCTCTTGAGGCTGTCGATCTGGCTGAAGACGTAGGGGGGCAGGCCCTTGATCCGGCGAAACTCCATACGAAGACGGTACCGCCCTGCCGCCCCAGACGACCGGGATTCTCAGTACCGAAGCTCAGTAGCGCAGCAGGGCGCCGATCCTGCCCATCACGTCCAGGTCGGCGCTGTCCACGCAGGTGACCACCCGACTGGAGCGCAGCACCCCGTCCGCCACCGCCTCTTCGACCACGTCGTCCACCCGGTCCATCTTCGCCGAGCAGACGGGACAGGTGCGGCCCCGCTCGGCCAGCGCGGCGCAACGGGGGCAGCGCCAACCCTCGGTCTGGAATCCGGCGGAGACGAGCAGGGTCTCCACCCGACGCTCGAGGATGGCGCCGAGGACCGGTCCGAGCCCGGCCACGGCGGTCCCGGTGCCGACGCCATCCCGGAGGGCCACGAGCAGGGCAGTCTCCCGGCCGCGCTCGACCTGCTCCTCGACCCGCAGCACCGCCTGGCGCACCTCCTCGTCGCCGACTGTGGTCGGTATCGAGAGTCGGGCCACGATCCGGTCACGCAGGTACGAGTGGAGCTCCCGCTCGAGCTCGGCGAGGACCTCCTCGGGGCCGCTCAGGATGAGGTGGTCGTAGCCCCTGCCCTTGAAGACGGAGAAGGCAAGCTGCCCGGCCCGGCGAAGGTGGTGCTGGGCGGCGACCGCCTGGTGCCCGTGCACGTGGTCTTTGTCCCATTCGCCCCCGTCGTCCTCGTGTCGGGGGAGCTCGTCGAACAGAGCTTCGCCGTCGGTGACCTCGCCCATCTCGATGACGAGCACCCGGGCGCGTTGCCGGTCAGCCAGCAGGACCGCGAACCGCTCGTGCTCCTCGCTCAGTCGCTCCAGCTGGCCCACCTGGGGGCTCCGGTTGACCACAAGCTGATCGCACACCGGCATCGGCAGCTCGAGGGCCTCCCACAAGCCCCCCGCCTCACACGAGAACAGCGCCAGCCCGCGCACCCGCGAGCGGTCCAGCCCTCGACGGACGTGGGCCGCGATCCGCTCGAGGTCCCTGGCCGCGGGCTGCCCCCCGTTCGAGGAGCTGAGGGCCTCGCGGACCATGCGGTCGAGCTGGCGCTCGTACTCCTGGGGTCGCGGGCGCCGACGGCCGTCCACGTCGAGGTAGAGCGAGACGACAGGCGCACCGGGGCTCTGGAAGGCCGCCAGGATGCGAATGGTGTCCTTGGTCAGCACAACCACTAGACCTCCCGGTTCGGCTGATCCGATGCTACGCCGCCGGGGCGGGCGTGGCTCTAGGACACGTCGATCCGCTGCACCCGGTGCGAGTCCGGTCGGGGACCCCGCCGGCCGGCCTCGGCCAGACCGCCCAGCGCTCCTGCGGCCGACGGTGCGTCCTTCACCATCTCCTCGGCCACGTCGAGCGCGGCACGCGCTGCGGCGATCATCTCCAGCGCCGCGGTCTGCAGGTGCTCGAACACGTCGCGGGCTCGATCCTCGTTCACAGCGCCTCCACCTGCACCTCGCCGTGCTCGCTGCCCCTCGATCCGTCGACCCCGGCGGATCCGTCCGAACCGTCGGCCGCCATCTCGAAGCCGATCTCCAGCCAACCGTCGTCCATCGTCGCCCCGGTGACCTCCCTCCGGCGCAGCGAGTCGGGCAGGGCGACAGCCCGTCGATACGAACCGACCCGTACCAGGAGCTCCCCGTCGCGTCGACCGAGCTCGACGGCGTGGCGATCAGCGAAGGGCAATGACAGCCCCAGCACGTGCGACGATCCTCGACGCTCGATGCTCATCGTCCGGCCCCGGTGGAGGACGGCCGCCGGGTGCCGGTCGGAGTACAGGATGTCGGCAAAGCCCCGCAGCCGATCCACGCCTACCAGCTCTTCGGCAGCGAGCTCGGCGCGCAGCACCGGTAGCGGCGCGAATCCCGTCTCTATGGTGGCCAGGTGGTCGGCGTGTGCCTCCTTCCACGCCGTGAACCAGGGATCGGACACGGCCTCGGGCAACAGGCGGTTGGCCACCACGGCGTCGACCCGGTAACCGAACAGGGAGAGGTAGGTGGCCGTACGCCGGGCTTCGGCTATCACCATCCGCTCGGGGTTGACGACCAGCCGTACGCTCGTCACCTCGGCGTCGGTCAGCAGGCCGCGGACACCCTCGAGACGGTCGTAGAAGCGCCGGACCGCATCGAAGACCTCGTCGCTGGCGACCGGCAGCGAGGTCACCCGGCGCATGAAAGGGCGCACGACTCTCGTCAGGGTTCGCTCGACGGGAAAGACCCGCGCCATGTACCACTCGAGCACGTCGGGCAGCGACAGGAGCCGGATCGTCTCAGCCGTCGGCCCGCAGTCGACCACGATGACGTCCCAGCGCCCCGAGCTGGCGTGATCCTTGATGTCGGCCAGGGCGAAGATCTCCTCGAGCCCCGGCACGATTGACAGCTCCTCGGCCTCCAGGGCGTCCATCCCGGCCCAGTCGAGCACGGCCATCAGCCACTCCTGGACGTCGGCCCATACCTCGGCGAAGCGTTCGGTGGGCTCGAGCTGCTGGCCGGAGAGGTTGCCCTCGATCGGCGTCGGCCGAGGTCCGAGGGGCCGCTCGAAGGAGTCGGACAGCGAGTGCGCGGGGTCGGTCGACAACACGAGCGTGCGAGCGCCGGCGTCGGCGCACCGCAAGGCGGTCGCGGCCGCCACGGTGGTCTTGCCCACGCCCCCCTTGCCCGTGAAGAGCAGGACCCTTCCCGAAGGCGACATCACTGGTTGGTCTCGACCCTGGCCTTGAGGTTCTTCAGGGCCGTGTGCATGATGCGCCCTTCGGCCCTTCGCTTGACGAAGCCGGGGATGGGGACCTTCAGCTCGACCACGAGGCGGTAGACGACCTCGGTGTCACCATCTCCGGTCGGCTCGAACACATACGCCCCGTCCAGCCGGGAGGTGAGGTCACCCTGAGTCTGCACCCACGTCAGCTCGCCCGGTGCCGCGGCATAGTCGTAGGCGAGGGTGTAGCTGGTGCTCCGGCCGAACGCGGCAGCCCGAAAGGCCACCGCAGCCGGGCGGCCGTCCGTCTCCCGCTCGACGACCTCGACCTGCTTGATATCGGAGGCCCACTCGAGGTAGCGCTCGAAGTCGGTCACGACCTCGTAGCAGTGCTCGGGTGACGCCCGCATGATCATCCGCTCGGTGGCCAGCTCAGCCACCGTCACACCGTTGCCCAGCACGGGGCTAGGGACGAGGATCGCGATAGTGGTCGTTGCACGAGTAGGGCAGCGTAGCAACCATCAGTGGGCGAGCTTTCCCAGCGCGATGTCCAGTCGGGCGGCCAGGGTGTCGTAGTCGAAGCTCGACTCGGCGCGGGCCCGGGCGGCTCGACCCAGACGGCGACGGAGCCCCTCGTCGTCGAGAAGCCCCGCCAGCGATGCCGTTACCTCGTCGACATCGCCAGGGTGGCGGACGACGAGGCCCGTGGCGCCGTCGACCACTGCCTCGGCCGCCCCCCCGCTGTCCCCCGCCACCTGGGGCACCCCGCACGCCGCCGCCTCGAGGAACACGATCCCGAATCCCTCTTGCTCGAGCCCGGCCCAGCGATCCCGACAGAGCATGGCGAACACGTCGGCGCAGCCGTAGAGGCGTGGGAGCACCTCGTCGGGGACGCGGCCCAGCAGTCGAACGGGGGCGGCGGTGCCCGCGATACGCCGCTCGAGCCGGCTCCGGTCCCGACCGGTGCCGGCGATGGCGACGCTGAGATCCGGTCGGGAGCCCGAGAGGCGGGATGCCGCCTCGATGAGCACGTCCATGCCCTTGCGCGGAACCAGGCGGCTCACGCTGAGGACCAGCCGCCCCTCCGGCGGCAGGCCCAGCTCCGCCCGGGCCCTCGTCCGCTCCCGATCGTCGAGGGGTCGAAAGCGTTCGGCGTCGACCCCGGGCGGGATGACGGTCACTGGCGGCATGCGACGGCCCGCGGCCCGCCGGCCCTGCGCCTCCGGATAGCGGCCGGCGGCGATGACGGCAGCGGCCTCCCGCAAGACCCGGGCCAGCACCGGGCGTGCGGGGAGCAGCCGACTGGGCACCGTGACCTCGGCTCCGTGGAGGACCAGCGCGTAGGGCAGGTCCAGCGAGGGACCGACCAGACCCACCGGGAGGGCGGGGTCGAGCACGACGAGCCGGGCGCCGGTCTGCTCGCAGCAACGCCCGATGTGGCGTGCCAGGCCAGGCGACGGCAGCAACATCCGGGTCGCCAACCGCTGGATGTCGAAGGCCTGGGCGGCGTCGAAGCCGCTGCTCTCGGGGTGATCGATCGTGAGCACCGAGAACGAGTCGGCCGGGAGCCGGCGCCACAGCTCCCACAGGTACGACTGGATACCTCCCACCTTGGGCGGGAAGTCGTTGGTGACGAGGAGGTGCCTCACTTGTCGAGCCAGGCTGCGGTCACCCGGCGAGCCCGGCGCCCGTGAGCTCGGTCAGCACCTCGGCGTCGGTCTCCGATGCGGCGAGATCAGCGGCCAGGTCCCGGCGACCCAGGCGGGCGGCGGCCCACACGGCGTGGGCCCGCACGAGCGGGTCCGGGTGGGCCAGCGCGTCGCGAAGCGCCCGGGCGACCCGGCGGTCGCGCCCGTCGCCGACGTTGCCCAACGCGACCAGGGCATTGCGGCGAAGGTAGCGAGGCTGGCGCCGCGGGATGTACCAACGCCCCAGCTGGGACAGCAGCTCTGCGTCGCTGGACCCGAGGAGCCAGACCAGCTCGACCCAGGGCTCGTCGCCCTCGTCCGCAGGCGGCGGAGGGTGATGCCGATCCTCGCTGCGGTTGGGCGGACACACCTCCTGGCAGTCGTCGCACCCGTAGATGCGGCCCCCGAGGGCCGTTCGGAGCTCGATCGGGAACGTCCCGGGCGCCTGGAGCAGCCAGGCCAGGCAGCGCCTGGCGTCGAGGACACCCGGTTCCACCAGGGCACCCGTCGGACACGCGGCCAGGCACCGGGCGCAGGTCCCACAGGTCCCACCGCCGGCCGCCCGTGTGGGTGGAAGGGGCGCGTCGGTCACCACCGAGCCCAGGACGAACCACGACCCTCTCCCCGGCAGCAGGAGGACCGTGTTCTTCCCGTACCACCCCAGGCCCGCCCGGTGGGCCGCCGCCCGGTCGACCATGGCGTTGTCGTCGACCAGCACCCGCGCCTGCCATCCGCCAGCCTCGAGTCGCCGGGCCACGACGCCCAGGGCGGCCCGCAACGGCTCGTAGTGGTCGCTCCAGGAGTAGCGGGCCACCCGGCCGAAGGCTCCAGGGCCGGGAGTGCTGTTCGGTGGCGCCCGCCGATACGAACGGGCGCCCACCACTAGCGCACGAGCTCCGGGGACAACGCGACCGGGATCGGTGGCACGACCGGGGTCGCCGTAGGTGAAGTGCATGCCCCCGTGCAGCCCCGCCGCCTTGCGATCCTCGAGGTGCCGGCGGGTGGACCCGAACGGCTCAGCGCCGCTGATGCCGACGGAGTCCAGCCCCGACGCCCGGCCCAGGGACGAGAGCTCGTCCGCCAGCGGGCGCAGGTCGGCGAGAGCCAGGGCACGGCGGACCACGACCCCATGCTGGCACCGCTCTGCCCCGGCGGCTTCGCCGCCCGGGGCGGAGCCCCGTCCCCGCCCTCCTCCAAACGGCGGGGACCCCAACCCCGCCGCCGGCCGTTGATACACCCCGGTGCCACCATGCGCGTCATGAGCGATTCGATCACGATCAGCTGCGCCGACTGCTCCATGCTCGACACCGCCGCATGCCAGGACTGCGTGGTCAGCTTCATCCTGGACCGGGCGCCCGACGACGCCGTCGTCATCGACGCCGAGGAGGTCCGCGCCGTCCGCATGCTGGGCGCCGTCGGGCTGGTGCCCCAGCTTCGTCACACCCGGGCGGGCTGAGGCTCGCTCAGTGCTCCCGCCGCAGGACGGCCATGAGCTGGCTGACAGAGATGACGTTGGCGCCCCGGCGCTCGGCATCCTCCCGGACGGCCCGGTCGTTCGATGCGACCACCACCGGCCGATCGGCGGGCAGTTCGTCGACGAGGCCGACGACGATGTCGTCGGCCTCGACGTCGGGTGGGGAGAACCGGGCGCGCACCAGCCGCCGGGCCCCCGCCGACGTCGCGGGCTGCGCCGGCTCGACTCCGTCGAAGACGACGTGGACATCGGATCGGGTCCTCGTCGCCATCTCCTCCAGGGCGTCGACGAGGCGGCGCCGCTGCTCGCTGATGGGCAGCGACGGACGCCAGGCAAGGGAGGCGTTGTAGCCGTCGACGACGAGCACGGTCCCGGTCAGCCGCACCAGGTGCTCGGCGGCTTCTGGGGAGTCGTCACGCATGCCCGGCGGCAGCGGCGCCGGACGTCGGAGGCGGCGACGCCCCTTCCCGGGACCCGACGACCGAGGACGGGACCGAGGTCGGGGAGGCGGCGACGGCTGCGGCGCGACAGCGTCCGGCGCGACCTCGGGCGGAGCCTCCTCCGGATCACGCGGGATCGAAGGGCCGAGCGCGGCGGCGGCCGAGCGCAGCCGGGAGGCGAGCGAGGATGCGGCCTCGGCCGCCTGCGCGATCTCACGGGCGAGGGTCTCGAGGTCGGGTCCCGAGCTCACCGCGGGTCGCAGGCGGGCCAGCTCGGCGGTCGCCGCTTCGAGCGCCCGACGCGTCCTCGTCTGTTCGTCCGTCAGTGAGTCGGCCAACCGACGGGCGGCGGAGGCATCGTCCTCCACCGCTCGGCGCGAGCGACGCTCGGCCCGAAGCTCCTCGGTGGTCCGCACGGCCCGTTCTCGCTCACGGGCGAGCGCTTCCTCGACCCGCCGGGCTGACGCCTCGGCGGCACGCACCCTACGGCGCCCCTCCCGCTCGTCCTGGCCCCCCTGGCGGTCCTCGATCTCGGCTTGCGCCGCGGCCTGCAGCTCGTCGAGCTCGGCCGCCCACCCCTCCGGTCGGACGAGGAACAGCCAGGCCGGTCGGCTCAGGTCGACCTCCTCGGCCGCGACGGTGACGCGGTCCCGAAAGGCCGCGTCCTCGTCCACCGCCCGCCGCACCACGTCCAGGGCGCGTGCCGGCAGTCGGGCGAATCCCAGCAGAGGCCTCATCGTCCGGGGGGCGGCGACGCGCGGCTCGAGCTGCTCGCCGGCCCGAGCCACGGCCCAGGCCAGCTCCAGGGCCGGGCGAAGCACGGTGCCATCCGCCGGCCCGGCAGGCCTGCCCGAGGACGAGGCTGGCCCGGGAGGCCGGCCCGAAGACGAGGCTGGCCCGGGAGGCCGGCCCGAAGACGAGGCTGGCCCGGAGGGCCGAGCCGTCAGACCTCGCTCTCTCGCAGCACCTGGACGGCGCGGCCCGTGCCGCACCACCGACACGACACCTCCTCCACTTCGTGGGACAAGAGCTGCTCGTCCTCGACCGTGAGGTCACCACCAACGCTGTAGTGGTGGAACGCCCGGGTCCGGCGGGTCGACACCACGTCGAACCGGGTCACGTTGCCGCAGTCATCACACCGATAGCGGGGAGCATCCACGGCGCTCAGACTACCGTCGGCCCGATGAACCCCAGGCTGCGAGCGCTCTGCGAGCTGCTGATGCCCGAGGTGCGTGAGTACGCCGGGCTGCACGAGTACGACGGGCAGGTGCAGGACCTCTCCCCGAGTGGGGTGACCGCGGTCTTGGCCCGGCTGGGGCAGGGCCCGACCGATCCGAATGCTCACGACGAGGCCCACCTCCGCACCACCGAGGAAGGGGTGCGCACCGCGCTCGGCGTGGTCGAGGAGCATCGCCGCAACCCGCTGATCCACATCGCCAATCTCGACCTGGCCACTTACGACCGCGAGTACGCCCCGCCCGAGGAGCGCCATGACGCCAGGCGGCGTCACGTGGCTTTGTGGCCCGACGCGGTGGACGGTGCCATCGAGTCGCTCGACCGAGTCCCGGCCCCGGTCGCCCGCTCCCTGGTACCGGTCGCCAGAGGCCTCGGTGCGGCGCTGGAGGCGGGGCCCTCGGGTCCGAGCGCCGACCGTGAGGAGCTCGAGAGGGCCAGGAGGGCCCACGCACGACTCGTGCAGCACCTCGAGGCGATCGGCGACCGCGGCGATCCCGAGGTCGCCATCGGCGGCCCCGGCCTCGCCCGTCTCATGGGGGACCCCGAGGGAATCCCGGTCGATCTCGGGCGCCTGGCCGTCCGAGCCGACGCCGAGCGGGACCGCGTCCGCCGTCTGCTCGACGACGCCTGCGACCGACATCGCCCCGGCGCCCGGCCCGCCGAGCTCCTCGCCGAGCTGGGCGCCGACCACGCCGGTCCCGAGGGCATCGAAGCCGAGGCCCGAGCGCTGATCGCCGAGGCGACCGCCTTCGTCGTCGACCGCGACCTACTCGGCGACCCCGGTGGCGAGTGCCGCGTGGGGCCGGCGCCGCCTTCTCGGCGATGGGCCATGGCGATGATGTCGTGGACAGCGCCGTTCGAGGCCGACGCGCCCGCCTGGTACTACGTCAACCCACCCGATCCGTCCTGGCCCGCCGAAGACCAGGCCGAGTGGCTGTCGGTGTTCAGCCGGACCACCTTGCCCGCCATCACCGTGCACGAGGTCACGCCCGGCCACTACGCCCACGGACGCATGCTGCGCAAGCTCGACGGCGATGTCCGCCGCATCCTGTTCTCGTCCGCCTTCGTCGAGGGCTGGGCCCACTACGCCGAGGAGCTCGTCCTCGACGAGGGCTTCCGCGCCGAGGATCCACGATTCGCCATCGGGGTCCAGGTCGAAGCGCTGGTGCGCATCACCCGGCTCGCCGTCGCCATCGGCATCCATACCGGTGAGCTGAGCCTCGAGGACGCGGTCCACCGATTCGAGGAGGACGCGTTCCTTCGTGGACCGGCGGCCCGCAGCGAAGCGGAGCGGGCCGGCTTCGATCCCACCTACGGCTGCTACACGTGGGGCAAGCTCGAGATCAGGGCTCTCCAGGAGGAGGCCAGGACCCGGTGGGGACGGCGGTACCGCCACCGGCGCTTCCACGAGGCGCTGCTCGGCCTGGGTGCCCCGCCTCTCGGGCTCATCGGCGACGCCCTCGGAGCACGCTGACGCTGCGGGGTCGGTCCCTCCCGGTCAGTCGGGCCGGGAGAACTGCACGATGGCGACACCCAGTGCCACCACACCGATGAGAAGGACGACGCCGAGCTCGATCCCCACCGGCAGCCGCCACCCGAACCAGCTGAGTCCCGGGCTGAGTGAGGCGAAGTGCGACGCCGACGAGCTGTGGGCGAACACCGCCCGGCGCATGGGGTCGACCGCGTAGCTCAACGGATCGAGCCGGGTCAGCACGGTGAGCCACTGCGGGAGCCCGGTGAGAGGGAACATCGCCCCCGACAGGAAGAACATGGGCAGCACGACGAACTGCATCACGACCTGAAACGACTCCACCTGCTGCATCCGTGCGGCCATGACCATGCCCACCGCCGTCAGAGCCACCGCCATCAGGACCATCTCGCCCACCAGGATCAGCAGCAGCGGGGCCGAGAACGGTATGCCCACCAGCGGAGACAGCACGAGGATGATCAGGGCCTGAAGCGTCGCAACCGTGGCCCCGCCCGCGCACTTGCCCACCACCAGCGACGAGCGCCGGATCGGAGCGACCAGCATCTCCCGCAGGAACCCGAACTCCCGGTCCCACACGATCGACACCGCCGAGAAAATGGCCGAGAAGAGGACCGTCATGGCGACGATGCCGGGGAAGATGAACGTCCGGAAGTTCGAGCCCGAGGTGGCAGGACCCCCTCGGACGATCGTCGACAGCCCGGTGCCCAGCACGAACAGGAACAGGACCGGCTGGGCCAGGGACGTCAAGATGCGTAGCCGGTTGCGCCTGAAGCGGATGATCTCCCGCCGCCAGACCATCCGCGCCGCCCGCAGCTCGTCCCGCCAGGCACCCCCCGCCAGGCGGACGGATGCGACGTCGGGCGCGACGGTGGTCGTCATCGCCGGCGCGCCGCCCTCATCCACGGCGAGGCTGCGTTACGCTCCGACGACGAAGACTCGGCATCGCGGATGGTCCGACCGGTGTGCGCCATGAAGACGTCGTCGAGGGTGGGGCGGGACACCCGGACCGAGCGGATGGGGACCCTTAGCTCGGCGAAGAGCCGAGGCACGAACTCCTCTCCAGCCGCCACGTGGAACGTGACGGCCCCCTCGCTCAGGGTGGCCTCCAGCCCGAACTCGTCCAGCAGTCCCCGCATCGCCGCCACGTCGTCGTCCGTGCGCACCTCGACCCGGTCCTTGCCGACCCGCGCCTTCAGGGCTTCGGGCGTGTCGATCACCACGATGCGGCCGCCGTCGATGATGGCGATGCGATCACAATGCTCGGCTTCGTCCATGTAGTGGGTCGTGAGGAAGATGGTGATGTCCTCCTGGCGCCGCAGCTGGTTGATGTAACTCCAGATGTGACTACGGGTCTGCGGGTCGAGGCCCACCGTCGGCTCGTCGAGAAACAGCACCCGCGGCGAGTGCATCAGCCCCCTGGCGATCTCCAGCCGCCGCTTCATCCCGCCTGAGTAGGTGCGGACGAGGCCGCCACGCCGTTCCCAGAGGCCCACCATCTCCAGCACCTGCTGGAGCCGACCATCGAGGCCGATCCGTTCCACGCCGTAGAGCTCGGCGTGAAACATGAGGTTCTCCGTCGCCGTGAGATAGTCGTCGAGTGTCGTGTCCTGGAAGACGAGGCCGATGCGCCGCCGCACGTCCGCTCGCTGCCTGACGACGTCGTAGCCGGCCACCATGGCCCTTCCGCCCGTCGGCCGGGCGAGGGTGCAGAGCATCGAGATCGTCGTCGACTTGCCCGCCCCGTTGGGCCCGAGGAAGCCGAAGGTCTCGCCCTGGGCCACCCCGAAGCTCACCCCGTCCACGGCCTGGATGTCCCCGTAGCGCTTCTCGAGACCGTCGACCTGGACGGCCAGCGACCCGTTCCCGTCGCCGGGCGCCGCCCCTTGCGAGGGCGCGACATCAGAAGGTGAACGGGTCGTGGTCAAGAGATGAACGATACCCCGATCAGGCCCGTCGGCCGCCTCAGAGGCGCGGGAACGGTCGTGGCGGTCCGGCACGGAAGGCGCGCCGAGCAGCAGTTACGCTCCACTGCCGTGGTGCACGCATTCGTTCTCATCGAAGCCGAGCTGGCCCAGGTCGCCGAGCTGGCCGAGGCCCTGGCCGACGTCGACGGTGTCGCCGAGGTCTACTCGGTGGCCAGCGACGACGCCGACCTGGTGGCGATCATCCGCGTCCGCCGTCACGAGGACCTGGCCGAGGTGGTGACCCGACGGATCGCCGCCCTCGGCGGTATCCGCGGCACCAGCACGATGGTGGCGTTCAAGTCCTACAGCCGCCACGACCTCGAAGCCATGTGGGACCTCGGTCCCGCCTGAAGCGCGGCCGCCCTGAGGCGCGCCCACCTCATCCCTGGGCCGCAGCCGTCGAGACCTCGACCAGACGAGACAGCACACCTGCCGCCCGGCCGTCGTCGATGACGGCGGCAGCCTGGTCGACGCCGACCTGGAGATCCTCCGCCAGCCCCGCCACGACCAACGCCGCCGCCGCGTTGAGGATGGTGATGTCGCGATGGGGCCCCCGCGCGCCGTCGAGGACCCGTCTGACCGCGGCCGCGTTGTCGGCCGCGGCGCCGCCGCGCAGCGACCCGAGGTCGCACCGGGCCAGCCCGAGCGCCGACGGGTCGACGACATCGGCGCGCACCTCGGCCGTGCCCCTGTCGTCGACGGTGAGGTCCAGCACGCTGGAGGCACCGGTCGTCGACAGCTCGTCGAGGCCGTCGTGGCCGTAGACGATCATGGCCCGCCTGGCCCCGTTGGCCTGCAGCACGCCGAGCATCTTCTCGGCCATGCGCGGGTCGCTGACCCCGACCACCTGGAATCGAGCCCGGGCCGGGTTGGCGAGCGGCCCCAGGAAGTTGAACACCGTGGGCACGCCCAGCTCGCGTCGCACCGGTATGGCGTGACGCATGGCCGGGTGGAACCGTGGGGCGAAGCAAAATCCCATGCCCGCCTCCTCGACGCACCGGCGCACGCCGTCGGGTCCCAGATCGATCACCACACCGAGGGCTTCGAGCACGTCCGCCGAGCCGCTGGCGGAGGAGGCGGCGCGGCCGCCATGCTTGCAGACGCGGGCACCGGCCCCGGCCACGACGAAGGCGGCCAGGGTCGACACGTTGATGCTCTGGCTGCGGTCCCCGCCGGTGCCGCAAGTGTCGACGAGCTTGCCCGGCACCACCAGCGGTTCGGCCAACTCGAGCATGGCCCGGACGAGGCCAGCCATCTCCTCCACCGTCTCGCCCTTGATGCGCAGGGCGGTCACGAACGCCGCCACCTGGGCGGGCGTCGCCCCGCCGACGAGGATGTCGCCAAGCGCGGCGGCAGCCTCGTCGGCGCTGAGGTCCTCGCGGGCCATGAGGCGGCCCAGCACGGCGGGCCAGCCCCCGATCCCTTCTAGGGCGCTCGGTTCCCGGATGCTCGGCTCGCCCGCACTCGGCACCGTGGCCCTCAGTCCCACCACAGGTCGCGCTCCAGCACACCACGGGCGATGAGGCCCAGCTGGACCTCCGACGTGCCCTCCACGATCGTGAGCTGTCGCGCGTCCCGGTAATAGAGCTCGGTCAGGTGGTCCTTCATGTACCCGGCCGCGCCGAGGAGCTGCACCGCGAGCCCTGACGCCCGCACGGCGAGCTCGGTGGCGTGGTACTTCGCCATCGACAGGTACGGCACCCACTCCTTGGTGAACTGGCCCCGGTCCGCCAGCCACGCCGCCCGATAGGTGAGCAGGCGGGCAGCCTCGATCTCGGTCGCCAGCTTGGCGATCTCCCACTGGACGCCCTGGAAGCTGCCGACCGTGGTGCCGAACGCCTCCCGACCCTGCACGTACTCGGTGGCGTACATGAGCGCCCCCTCGGCCAGGCCGATGCCTCGGGCCGCCACGATGGGGCGCATGGCGTTGAGTCCGAGCATGGCCAGACGAAAGCCGCCCACCTCGCCGATCACGTTCTCCGCCGGCACGCGCGCACCGTCAAGGAGCAGCTCGCCGGTATCGATGCCGCGCAGACCCATCTTGCGGTCTCGGCGGCCGACATCGACGCCGTCCCACCCTCGCTCGACGATGAAGGCGGTGATCGAGTCGTGGCGCCGACTGGTCACGTCGCCGGTCTTGGCGAACACCGTGTACCAGTCGGCCTCGGCGACGCCGGACATCCAGCACTTGACGCCGTCGAGGACCCACCCGCCGGCGCGGGCCGGATCGGGAACCGCCCGGGTGCGCATCCCCATCACGTCGCTGCCCGCCTGCGGCTCGGAGAGCCCGAAGGCGGCGCGACGACTGCCGTCGGCGATGCCGGGAAGGTACCGGCGCCGCTGATCGTCGGATCCGGCGATGAGGACGGGGCCGGTCGGCAACCTGGTCAGGAGCAGCATCAGGGCGGCCGTGTTGGAGTACTTGGCCACCTCCTCGATGGCGACGGTCAGACCGGTGATCCCCGCGCCGGAGCCGCCGAGCTCAGCCGGGATGCACAGGCCCAGCAGCCCGGCGGCGGCGAACACCTCGAAGAGATCCTGCGGGTACTCGCCGGTGTCGTCGATCTCGCGAGCCCGAGGCCGTACCTTGTCCTGAGACAGACGCCGCACGCTGGCCTGTAGCTCGGTCAGCTCGTCCGAGAGCTCGAAGTCCATGGCGAGAGGCTACCGAGGGGCCCGGCACTCCGAGCCCGGGCCGCCTGCCTCGCCGGACCGGCCTCCCCGGCCGGGTGCGTCCCCGACCGACTATGCCGTCTTGCGCCGGTGGCGGATGATCCGGCGCCGCTCGCGCTCGGTGGCGCCGCCCCACACGCCGTCTCGCTCGCGACTCGCCAGGGCGTGCTCGAGGCACGGTTGCCGCACCGGACAGATGCCGCAGATCGCCTTCGCCTCCTCGGCCTCCTCGTCAGAGGCCGGATAGAAGACGTCTGGGTCAATGCCCCGGCAGGCAGCATGCTGACGCCAGGAGTGTTTCATCTGGGGACTAATCCTCCGCTGTGGGGTCTACACCATGCTGTTACCCGCGCTTCACCGGACTTACTCAGGCGATCCACGGGGCCCCAGCCGTGGGACTCCGAGTATCTAACAACATCGGAGCAGGAGTCCACTATTTCGGGGCGCCGGGCGCCGATCCCTGCCTCGGTGCGACGCTCGGTCGGCGGGCGCTATGGCAAGCTCGGGGCCGGATCCTGATGGCCGCCTCCCCCACTCCGTCGCCGCCGACCCGCTTCGATCGGGCCCACGCCCTTGATCGACTGGGTGACGAACCCTTTGACGTGCTCGTCGTGGGCGGGGGCGTCACCGGAGCCGGCGTGGCCCTCGACGCCGCCGCCCGGGGACTGAAGACCGCCCTCGTCGAGCGGGCCGACTTCGCCGGTGGCACGTCTTCGAAGTCCTCCAAGCTGGTTCATGGCGGCCTGCGCTATCTCCAGCAGCGCGAGGTGCGACTGGTCTACGAGAACCTGGCCGAGCGCCAGCGGCTCCTGCGAAACGCCCCGCACCTCGTCTCGCCCCTGCCCTTCCTCATTCCCCTGTTCGGATCGGACGGCGTCGTCAACCAGGCCGTGTCGCGCGCCTACTCGAGTGCGCTCTGGCTCTACGACCTGACCGGGGGGCTCAGGATCGGTCGCCGGCACCGCCGCATCGGCGTCGAGGAAGCCCTTGCCCACGTCCCGACGCTGCGTACCGATCGACTCGTCGCCGGGTTCATCTACTACGACGCCCGGACCGACGATGCCCGCCTCACGCTCGCCATCGCCCGCACGGCGGTCCTCGACCACGGGGCGGTGGCGGCCAACTACGCCCCGGTCACGGCCCTCCTCAAGGACGACGGAGGGATCCGCGGCGCCCGCCTGGACGTCGATGGTGCGGGTCCCGTCGAGGTCCGGGCCGCGGTTGTCGTGAACGCCACCGGCGTGTGGGCGGACCATGTCCGTGCCCTCGACGAGGGCCACGATCCACACTCCATCCGTCCCGCCAAGGGCGTGCATGTCTCGGTCAGCCGGGACAAGCTGCCGTGCGACATCGCCGCCGTGCTCCCGGTGTCCCGTGACCGGCGCTCGGTGTTCGTCGTGCCGTGGGGCAACGAGGTCTACATCGGGACGACCGACACCGACTACTCGGGGCCACTCGACGACCCTCGCTGTGAGCCAGAGGATGTCGAGTACGTGCTCGAGGCCGTCAACTCCTGGGTGACTCGACCGCTCACACCGGCAGACGTCACCAGCGTGTGGGCCGGACTGAGGCCTCTGCTCGCCGATCCCGGGGGACGGGGGTCGCGACGAGCTCGCACCGCCGACCTGTCCCGCCGCCACCAGGTCACGGTCTCGCCCTCGGGCGTCGTCAGCGTCACGGGCGGCAAGCTCACCACCTACCGCAGGATGGCGGCCGACACCGTCGACGAGGTCGTCCGGCTGCTCGGCCGGGGGCGGCAACGGAGCCCGACGCGGTCGATGCCACTACGAGGCGCCGCCGGCACCGCCGAGCTCCGCCAAGATGGGGCTTCGGCGCGGCTCGGGGTCGACGAGGCCGTCGTCGACCACCTGGTCGGGCGCTATGGAGGCGAGGCCCGCGCCGTGCTCGCCATGGTGCACGCCGACCCGGCCATGGGCGAGCCGCTGGTGGAGGGATCGCCCTACCTCCGGGCCGAGGCGGTGTACGCGGCGCGCTACGAGATGGCCCACACCCTCGAGGACGTGCTCAGCCGCCGCACCCGGGCCACCCTGCACGACCAGGACGCGACCGCTGACGCCGCGGCCGACGTGGCAGATCTCCTCGCCCCTGACCTGGGCTGGACCCCGGCCGAGACCGAGCACCAGGTGACCGCCTTTCGGCAGGCGGTGGACGGCGACCGCGCCGCGGCCCGGCTGTCCCGCCATCACGCCGGCCGCCAGGGCGCCTGACCGTGGCCGGTCGGGCCGCGCCCGTCTCGCCGATCCACATCGACGCGCCACCGTCGGGACTCCGCTACCGCTTCGCGGACAATGGGGTCGAGGTCGACGGTGGGCTGCTCGACCGGCTGCGGGCGGTGTGTCGCCAGGTCGACACGGACGACGCGTCGCGCGTGGACGCGGGCCGGGACTGGTGGCCGCTGTCGATCCTGTGGGCCACAGCGGGCACGGTGCCCGCCCGCCCCGCAGCCGTCGCCCGTCCGAGCGACAGCGCCCAGGTCTCGGCCGTGCTGGCGCTGTGCGACGAGGCCCGGGTGCCGGTGACACCGGTCGCCGGTCGCAGCGGGGTGTGCGGCGCCAGCCTGCCCGTCTTCGGCGGCGTGAGCCTCGACCTGTGCGCCCTGAGCGGTGTGCACGCGGTCGACGACGTCTCGTTGGTCGCCGACGTGGGCGCGGGCACCTTCGGCACGGACCTCGAGGACGAGCTCCGCTCGAGCCACGGCGTCACGCTCGGGCATTGGCCCCAGTCGATGGAGCTGTCGACCGTCGGAGGCTGGCTGGCCTGCCGGTCCGCCGGTCAGTACTCGACGAGGTACGGCAAGATCGAGGACATGGTGGTCGGCCTCGACGTCGCCCTGGCCGACGGCAGCGTCGTGCACACCGGCGGGTGGCCTCGCGCCGCCGTCGGGCCAGACCTGACCCAGCTGTTCGTCGGCAGCGAGGGCACGATGGGGATCATCACGGGAAGCCGACTGCGCGTCCATCCCGTCCCCGCGGAGGACCGGCGTCTGGCCTTCGGCTTCGGCTCGTTCGCCGAGGGCCTCGAGGCGTGCCGGCGCACGCTGCGACGCGGGGCGACGCCCGCGGTGCTCCGTCTCTACGACGAGGCGGAGTCCGCCCGCACCTTCGGTGCCGACGACACCTGCGTGCTCGTGGTGCTGGACGAGGGAGACCACGTCCTCATCGAGGCGACCATCGAGGTGGTGACCCAGGAATGCAGCGCCGCCCAGCCCCTCGACCCGTCACTCGTCGAGCGCTGGCTCGAGCACCGCAACGACGTGTCCGCCCTCGCAGCCCTCTCTCGTCGTCACATCGTGGTCGACACGATCGAGATCGCGGCGCAGTGGTCGGCGCTCCTTCCGATCTACGAGGACGCGGTGTCCCGGCTCAGGGCCATGGACGGGACGCTGGCCGCCTCCGCCCACCAGTCCCACGCCTACAGCGACGGCGCCTGCATCTACTTCACCTTCGCCGGGCAGGGTCCCGAGCCTGACGATCTCGCCTGGGCGGAGGCCTATTACGCCGAGGCCTGGCAGGCGGTGATGGATGCCACGACCGCCCGGGGCGGCGCCATCAGCCACCACCACGGGGTGGGCCTCAACCGTGCCCGGTTCCTCGCCCCCGCCCTGGGTCCCGCCTTCGCGACGCTCGTGGACCTCAAGGCGGCCGTGGATCCCCATGGCATCCTCAACCCGGGCAAGCTCGGGCTGCCCTCGCCGTTCGGTGGCGCGGTATGGCCCTGACCCGACCGTCGCTCGAGGCCAGCACGGTGGGCGGCGCGGCGCTGGCCATCCTCGTGGTGGCACTCCCGGCTGTGCTGGCCATTGAGGCGGCGAAGGGCGACGACCTCGCCGGCGAGGAGTCGTCGATCTGGGTCGTGGGCGCGCTGGCAGTGGTGGCCGCGTTCGTGATCGGCGGAGGGATCGCCGGGGCCCGCCGACCCGAGACGGCCATCGGCCACAGTGTCGCCGCCGCTGCGCTCGCCTTCGTCGTGGTGGCCGTCGTCGCCATCGTGCGGCGCCTGGTGGACGGCTCCGGGCTGCCCGCGGACGTCGGGGCCGCCTTCGTCCTCCTCGCCGTGGTCTGTGTGTCGATGGGCGTCGCCGGTGGCTACGTGGGCATGCGGGTGAGGAACCACCAGGCCGGCCGCCGGAGCGGCTCGGGGTCGTGAGCCTCCTCGTCGTCGACGTGGGCACCAGCGGGGTGCGGGCCGCGGCAGTACGGCCTGACGGCGCGGTCGAGCACGTCCGTTATCGCTCGGTGCTGCCGACGTCGCCCGCCCCTGGCTTCGTCGAGTTCGACGCCCGGGAGATGGCCGATGCCGCCCTGGCCGTCGCCTTGGAGGTGCTCGATGCGCTGGGTCCGGGCGACGCGGTGGACGGGGTCGGGATCGCCAACCAGCGGGCCTCCACCATCGTGTGGGACCGCGCTACCGGCAAGCCCGTAGGTCCCGGGATCGGGTGGCAGGACCTGCGCACGGTCGGCATGTGTCTGGCCCTCCAGAGCCAGGGCATCCGGCTGGCGCCCAATGTCTCCGCCACCAAGGCGGCGATGCTGCTCGACCTGGCCGATCCCGACCGCGTGGCCGACCTCTGCGTGGGCACGGTCGACTCGTGGATGGCGTGGACGCTGTCGGCTGGTCGGCTGCACGTCATCGACGCGACCAATGCGGGCCTCACCGGGCTGCTGCACGCCGACGCCTCGGGCTGGGCCCCCCACGTGCTCGAGGCCCTGCGCATCCCGGAAGAAGCGCTGCCGACCATCGTCGACTCGTCGGGCGTCGTTGGCGAGGCGGCGGCGCTGCCGGGGTCCCCGCCGATCGCCGGGATGGCCGGAGACCAACAGGCCTCGCTGGTGGGCCAGGGCGCCACCCGCCCCGGCCTGGCGAAAATCACCTTCGGTACCGGCGGCATGCTCGACCTTTGTGTGGGGCCCGAGCGCCCGACCTTCGAGGCTCGGGGCCCGGAGGGAACCTTCCCGATCGTCGCCTGGCGACGCCAGGGCCGGACCACGTGGGGGCTCGAGGCCATCATGTTGTCGGCCGGCACCGCGGTGGAGTGGCTGCGCGACGACCTGGGGCTCATCGCCACGGCTGAGGAGTCCGACGGGGTGGCCGCCGGCTGCCCAGATACCGGCGACGTCTGGTTCGTCCCCGCCTTGCTGGGCCTGGGCACCCCGGTCTGGGACTTCGGTGCCCGCGGCACGCTCGTCGGTGTCACCCGGGGCACGGGGCGGGCCGAGCTCGTGCGGGCCGTGCTGGAGGGCGTCGCCCACCGGGGCGCCGACCTGGTCGAGGCGGCCGAGGCCGACGGCGACACGACCATCGGCTCGCTCAGGGTCGACGGGGGCATGAGCGCCAACGCCACCTTCGTCCAGGCCCTCGCCGACGCCGCCGCTCGCCCGGTCGAGGTGTCTCCGGTGCTCGAGGCGACGACTCTTGGAGCCGCCTACCTGGCCGGGCTGGCTCTGGGGACCTGGGCGGACGAGGACGAGCTCGCCGCCCGCTGGTCGCCGGCGCGCGTCGTCGAGCCGGCACGGGTGGTCGACCGCGACCGGTGGCGGGCGGCCCGCCAACGGTCGCTGCGCACGGTGCCGGAGCTGTCCGGTCTCGACTTCTGACTGCCCGGCGGACGCCCCGACACTGTCCGCGCATTCCACCTACTGCCGAAAGCTGCCGAGTGGCTTGTCAGATCAGGTGGGCCGTCGCCCGCCGGCCGGGCAGCTTGACGACCTCCACGGCCGAGGGGAGCTGCTCCTTGATGTCGCTGGCGTGGGTGACGACCACGACCTGTCGGAACCTCCCCCGCAGGCGTTCCAGGGCCAACAGCATGCGCTCCTTGCGATCCTCGTCGAGGGGCCCGAAGACCTCGTCGAGCACCAGCAGGCCGAC
>DASXCO010000091.1 GCA_036491125.1 Acidimicrobiales bacterium
GTGGACCAGCCCGATGACGAAGAACGCCATGGCGTAGGTGAGGTTGACGTCGCCGGTCGGGGCCGGGATGTTGTTGTGGACGCCTCCCGTCGGGACCAGCTCCAACCAGTTGCAGATGAGGATGAAGAAGAAGAGGGTCACTGCCAGGGGCACGATGCGGGCCCCGGTAGGACCGATGCCGGTCTCGACCTGATTCTGGATGGCACCGACGACGGTCTCCCAGAGCAGCTGCACCCGGTTCGGCACCCCGCTCGTGATACGCCGGCGGACGTAGAGGCCCGCCCCGATGACGATGATGCCGGCCAACGCCGTCGCCCAGATCGTGTCGACGTTGAACGTCAGACCGCCGACCGTGAGCGTTCGGTGCGTACCGACCTCGATGTTGCTGGCATCGGCGAGCAGCGGAAGCGGGACCAGTGTCACGCGCCGCTCCGAAGCGACTTGAGCAACGTCCTGGCCGTGCTGGCGAGGACCACGAACTGGAACAGGGCGAGTCCGAACACCATCCCCCAGCCGATCTGGCGGACGACGACGATGACGACGATGGCGACCGCCGTGATGGCGCCCAGGCGGACCAGGCTCGAAGCCATGAACACGCTCTTCGTTGGGCCGGCGGCGCCGGCGGCGTAGCGCGCCATCGAGGTCCGCGCCATGCGGCTGTTCAGCGCGCCCAGGGCGAGGCCGGCGATCAGACCGAGCCCCACGAGGGGGAAGCCCAGCAGGGACGTGAGGATCAGGCCTCCACCGCCGATTGCCGCGGCGACGACGTAGCTCCGCCGGAGCACCGAGTTGAGCTCGATCAAAGGAAGTTGGGCGAACACCGTCTACAGCCTTTCGACCCTCAGTCCCGCAGGAACTTGCGCATCTCGGCCCAGGTGACGGCGACCCCCAGGGCCACACCCGCGACGATGCCGACGAAGATGAACGCCGGCGTGGTGCCGAGGGCGGCATCGATACCCCATCCGGCACCCAGCCCGATAGCGAGGCAGACGGCATTGGTGATGCCCAGCCCCAGCAACGTCAACAGGTTCGGGGACGGCTTGGCCATGGTGGAGGCGCGACCCCAGGCCGCAGTGCAGCCTACCTGGCTGGACGCTACGGGCACCATGGGAGTCGTTCTCGGGACAGGGATTATTCAGAGGTACTCGCCGCATTTAGCCATCTCATGAACGGGTGCGATCCCGGGAGAGATGCACCACGGGAATCCTCGCATCTGCTCGGAGTTTCGGCAAAAGGAGTGGGCCCGCCAGGGATACCGTGAGAGATGCCGCGGATGCGCCTCGGGGTGGCCCTCCTCGTCCCCAGTCCCCAGGCCGAGGAGATCCACGGTCTCCGGCGGGCGCTGGGCGACCCCGCCCTCCGTCGCGTTCCCGCTCACCTGACGTTGGTTCCCCCGGTGAACGTCGCCGACCGCGACCTGCGCGACGCCCTCGACGTGCTGGCTGCGGCGGCCTCCTCGACCAGGCCCTTCACCCTGGTCCTCGGGCCGCCGGCCACCTTCTGGCCCGACAACCCCGTCATCCATCTGCCGACCGACGGCGACGTGGCGGCCGTCGAGGATCTCCGACTTCGTGTGTTCCGTGCGCCGTTGGCCCGCCCCCTTACGTGGCCCTTCATCCCCCACGTGACCATTGCCGACGAGGCCGCGCCCGGGAGGATCGACGCCGCCGTGTCCGCCCTGAGCTCCTACCGTACGTCGGTCCGCTTCGAGCGGGTCCACCTCCTGCAGGAGGGTCCGGAGCGGCGGTGGACGGTCGTGGCCGATGCCGCGTTCCGAGTCCCGGCGGTCGTCGGGCGGGGCGGTCTGCCGATCGAGCTGACCGTCAGCGACGGCGTCGATCCGCTCGTGGCCAGCTGGGCCGAGGCCGTCTGGGCGGATCACGACCGACACGATGGGGGCGCCGCGTGGGCGCCGGACGCGCGGTTCGCGATCACGGCCCGCCGCGAAGACGCGGTGGTCGGCCTGGCTGAGGGGACCGTGAGGGGCGAGGTGTGCGAGCTGCGCCGGCTGATCGTCGATCCCGATGTCCGCGGGCAGGGCGTGGGATCGCACCTCCTTGCGGCCCTTGAGTCGCTCGCCGCAGAGCGGGGCTGCACCGAGTGCCGCTTGCGCGCCCCGACCGGTGGTCGAGCCGAGGGCTTCTACCGCTCGCGGGGCTGGGTGCGGGTGGGCATCCTGCCGGACTGGCGCTGGGGCCGTGAGTTCGTGCGGATGGAGCGGCGCCTCGGCTAGTCGAACGAGATCTGGCTGAACTCCCTGAGCTTCCGGAGGCGGTGGCTGGCGTCGACCCGGCGTACCGTCCCGGACTTCGACCGCATGACCAGCGACTGGGTGAGGGCTCCGGTGTTCGTGTACCGGATGCCCCGGAGGAGCTCGCCGTCGGTGACGCCGGTCGCGGCGAAGAAGCAGTTGTCCCCGCGGACGAGCTCGTCGGTCGAGAGGACGGCCTCGAGGTCGTACCCGGCGGCCAGGGCCCCCCGCCGCTCGTCGTCGTTGCGCGGCCACAAGCGGCCCTGGAGCTCTCCGCCCATGCACTTGAGCGCGGCGGCTGCGATCACTCCCTCGGGCGTGCCCCCGATCCCGAACAGGATGTCGACCCCCGATTCCTGCCACGCCGTCGAGATGGCGCCGGCCACGTCGCCGTCGGTGATGAGCCGGATGCGCGCCCCGGCCTGGCGCACCTCGGAGATCAGATCCTCGTGCCGGTCGCGATCGAGGATCACGGCCGTGATGTCTCCGACGCTGGTGCGCTTGGCCGCGGCCATGGCCCGCAGGTTGTCGGTCGGCGACCGGTTGAGGTCGACGTGGCCGGCCCCGTCGGGGCCCACCGCCAGCTTCTCCATGTACACGCACGGGCCCGGGTTGAACATGCTGCCCCGCTCGCTCACCGAGATCACGGCGAGGGCCCCGCCGCGGCCCAGTGCCGTCGGAGTTGTGCCGTCGATCGGGTCGACGGCGATGTCGGTGAGCGGAGGCGTGCCGTCGCCGATCCGCTCCCCGTTGTAGAGCATCGGGGCCTCGTCCTTCTCGCCCTCGCCGATGACCACCACGCCGTCCATGGAGACGGTCTGCAGCACCACCCGCATGGCGTTGACGGCGGCCTGGTCGGCGCCGTTCTTGTCGCCCCGTCCCATCCAGCGGCCGGCCGCCATGGCGGCGGCTTCGGTCACCCGTACCAGCTCCATGGCCAGGTTGCGATCCGGTGCCTGCGGCTCGGCGCTCATGCGCCGCACCCTAGCGGCGGGCGGGACAGCCCCGCCCCCGTCGGCGCTGGCGCGCCTGCGGCCACTTCTTTGGGGCCGGCCTCCCGGGCCGCCCGTAGTCTGGAGGCCATGAGCGATGGCCACGCATCGGGTAGGGCCGAGTGGGAGCGGGCATACGACTCGGCGCCTCTGCGCGACGCCGACTTCGAGACCATGTCGGGGATCCCGCTCGAGCCCGCCTACGGACCACGGCCGCCCCGGGAGGGCGGCCCGAGCGAAGACGCGGGTGAGTGGCCGGGGGTTTTCCCGTACACCCGGGGCCCGTACGCCTCCATGCACCGGTCGAAGTTGTGGACCATGCGCATGTTCGCCGGCTTCGGCACGGCCGAGGACACCAACGGGCGGTTCCGCGACATCCTCGAGGCCGGGGGTGACGGGCTGTCGGTGGCCTTCGATCTGCCCACGCTGATGGGCCGGGACTCCGACGATCCTCACTCGACCGGTGAGGTCGGCAAGTGCGGCGTGGCCGTCGATTCCCTCGCCGACATGGAGGATCTCTTCGCCGGCATCGACCTCGGCCAGGTCACCACGTCGATGACGATCAACTCGCCCGCCGCGATTCTCCTGGCCATGTACCTGGCCGTGGCGGAGTCCGGAGGAGTCCCGCGGGCGCGCCTCGGCGGGACCACGCAGAACGACATCCTGAAGGAGTACCAGGCGCAGAAGGAGTTCATCTTCCCGCCCCGGCCGTCCATGCGTCTCGTGGTGGACAGCATCAGCTTCTGCGCCAGTGAGATGCCGCGGTGGCACCCGGTGTCGGTGTCCGGCTATCACATCCGGGAGGCGGGTTCTACGGCCGCCCAGGAGCTGGCCTTCACGCTGGCCAACGGTTTCGCGTACGTCGAGGCGGCGATGCGCTCGGGGCTTCCGGTAGACGCCTTCGCCCCCCGCCTGTCGTTCTTCTTCAACGCCCACATCGACTTCTTCGAAGAGATCGGGAAGTACCGGGCGGCCAGGCGCATCTGGGCCCGCTGGATGCGTGACCGCTACGGCGCCACCAATCCGAGCTCGTGGCGGTGCCGGTTCCACACCCAGACCGCCGGCGTGTCGCTCACCGCGCAGCAACCGGAGGTGAACATCGTCCGCACCGCAATCGAGGCCCTGGCCGGTGTGCTCGGTGGTACGCAGAGCCTCCACACCAATTCCATGGACGAGGTCCTCGCCCTGCCCACCGAGAAGGCGGCGCGGATCGCCCTGCGGACCCAGCAGGTGATCGCCCACGAGACAGGGGTGGCCAACGTGGCCGACCCCCTCGGTGGGTCGTACCTGGTCGAGTCCATGACCGACGAGCTGGAGCGCGAGGCCGAGGGCGTGTTCGCCCACCTCGAGGAGCTCGGCCAGGGATCCATGCTCGAAGGGGTGCACGCCGGCATCGAGAACGGCTGGTTCCAGGGGGAGATCGCCGAGGCGGCGTACACGCTGGAGAAGAAGATCAGCTCGGGGCGGCGCGTCGTCGTGGGCGTCAACCGTTTCGCCGATGCCGATGACGAGCTGCTGCCTACGCTCTACATCGGCCCCGAGGTCGAGCAGCGCCAGCTCGAGAGGCTGGCCAAGGTGCGAAGCTCTCGGTCCGACGCCGACGTAGTCGCGGCCCTTTCCCGGGTGACGTCGGATGCCGGGAGATCCGACGTGAACCTGATGCCCGCCCTGGTCGAGGCGGTGCGGGCCTACGCCACGGTCGGGGAGATCATCGCCGCCCTGGCCGCGGTCTTCGGGCGGTGGACCGAGGACCCGGTCATCTGAGACAGGTGGTGCAGTGCGCCGGCGTCTGATCACAGCGGCGATGTGCGCGGGTGGGCGCTCGGTCGCCGAGCCCCGCCTGTCGCCTGACGGCTCGGTCGTGGCGTTCGTGGCCGGACCCGGATCGCGCCTCGCGGTCGTCCCGTCGGAGGGCGGTCCCGAGCTGGTCGTCACCTCTGAGCCGCTGGTCGCCTCGGTCGCCGCCTATGCGGGCGGCGCCTTCGACTGGGTTCCCGGTGGCGACTCGCTGGTGTACGCGGGAGCCGAGGGGGGCCTGTACCACGTCGCCGCGTCTGGTGGGCCGTCCCGGGTCGTGGCGGAGGGGGAAGCAGTGGCGAGCCCCGCCGTCTCGCCCGACGGGACCAGGGTGGCCTATGTCGTCGACGGGCGCCACGTCGCCGTGGCCTCCCTGGCCGAGGATGGTCCGTGGCCGGTCCGCCTCTCGACTGTCGCACCAGGCCCCGACTTCGCCTTCGATCCGGCGTGGTCGCCCGACGGTTCGCGGGTCGCCTGGATGGAGTGGGACGTGCCCCAGATGCCCTGGGACGGTGCCCGCATCGTGTCAGCGCCGGCTGACGGCGGCGCCGCGCCGGTCGTGGTCGCCGGGAGTGAGGACGTGGCGGTGAGCCAGCCGCGCTTCTCGCCGGACGGATCGCTCCTCGCCTTCCTGTCCGACGCCGCCGGCTGGAGCAGCGTGTGGGTCGCGGCGCCCGACGGGACGGGGCCTCGTGCCCTCATAGAGAAGCCACCGGGGCCCGCCGAGCACGGTGACCCGTCGTGGGGGCCCGGTCAGCGAACCTTTGCCTGGGCGCCTGACGGCTCGGCACTGGCCGTCTGCCAGAACGAGAGCGGGTTCGGACGGTTGCTCCTCGCCACGCTCGACGGCGCGGCGCGGCGCGAGTTGGGGACCGGGGTCCACGGGGGACTGAGCTGGATCGGGGACCGGCTCGCGGCGGTGCGCAGCGGGCCGCGGATGCCGACCCGCATCGTCGTGCTCGATCCCGTCACCGGCGGTGAGACGGTCGTAGCCAGGGGGCCGGTGGGCGGCTTCGAGGAGGCCGACCTGGTCGAACCCGAGCTGGTCGAGTGGGAGGGCCCCGCCGTCGACGGGCTCGACGCCGGTCGCGTGCACGGGCGCCTGTACCGACCGTCCCGACCGCTGTCCGACCCGCCGCCGCTGCTGGTGTGGATCCATGGCGGGCCGACCGGGCAGATGCAGGCCGGCTTCAACGCCCGCGTGGCCTTCTTCGTCGACCGGGGATGGGCGGTGCTGGCTCCCGACTACCGGGGCTCGACCGGTTGGGGCCGGTCCTACGCCCAGGCCCTTCAGGGCCGTTGGGGAGAGCTGGACGTGGCCGACACCGCAGCCGGGATGCGGGCGGCGGCGGATCGGGGATGGGGCGACCCGCGCCGGATGGTGCCCATAGGCGGCTCGGCGGGCGGCTTCACGGTGCTGCTCCTGCTGGCCCTGCACCCCGACCTCTCCGCGGCCGGGGTCGACCTGTACGGGGTGGCCGACCTCCTCGAGCTCGACGAGACCACGCATCGTTTCGAGGCTCATTACCTGCACGGCGTCGTCGGCCCGCTGCCGGCCACGGTCGACCGCTACCGCGAGCGGTCCCCGGTCAACCTGGCCGACCGCATCCGGGCGCCTCTGCTCATCCTCCAGGGCTCGGCTGACAAGGTGGTCCCACCGGCCCAGTCCGCCGCCGTCGCCGCCGCCGTGCGGGCGCAGGGCGGCGTCGTCGAGCACCACGTCTACGAGGACGAGGGACATGGTTGGTCGCGACCTGAGACCGTCGCCGACGAGCTCGGGCGGATCGAGTCGTTCCTGAGGCGACACGTGCTGCGCTGGCGGGTCTGAGGCGGGGCCGGCGGCGCCGGCCGCGCCGCTCGATTCAGGTGGCGGTCTGGTGGGGTGCGACGGCCTGCGGAATGCTGGACTGCACCTCGTCGAGCAACGCCCGCAGAACCCTGGGATCGAACCGAGTGCCGCTACCGGCCGCCAGCTCGACGAGCGCCTGGTCCAGAGTCATCGCCCTCCGGTACGGGCGGCCCCAGACGAGGCCGCCGAGCGTGCTGCAGGCGGTGATGATCCGCGAACCGAGGGGAATGGCGTCGCCCGCCAGCGCGTCCGGATAGCCGGTGCCGTCGAAGCGCTCGTGTGTCGAGCGCACGAGGGGCGCCACGCGGCGAAGGGCGGCGTCACGTGGTCCGCGACGAGAAGCCCGAGGGCCGCCATCGCGCTGGCGATCGGCACTGCCAGCTGAGGCCGGTTCTCCGGGTCCGGGCCCGCGGCGGCGGCATGGTGCGACCCGTCCAGGGCGGGTGCACGCGGCCTTGCATCTGTCGGCTCCCAGGCCGCCCAGGCGATCAACAGGGCGGAGAGAAGCCACAGTGAGTCCAGTGGCCGGCCGTCGACGTAGGTGTTGGACGATTGGGCGTAGAGGAACCACCCATCGGCCAGCGCGGCGATCGCCAGCGAGGCGCAGAGGAGGCTGAAGCCGCGCCCAGCCCTCCATCTGGTCATGGCGAAGGCGCCGACGACAAGCGACAGCAGCACCAGGTCCGCAAGGGGGTAGACGGCGTCGGTCGCCAGCTGCCCGACCCCGCCGTGCACGTCGTTGATGATCGGCCGGGACAGGATCGCGGTCGCCACGGCGGCTACGGCGAGCGCCTGGATCGCACCGTCGAGCCAGAGGCTGGCGGGGGAGCGTCGAAAGTGGCGCCGCACGAGCAGGACCAACCCGGCGTAGGCGGCGGGATAGAAGGCGAGGTAGAAGCCGTCGGCCGGGGACGGGATCTCCAGCACGTCGTGGCCGGGAGATGCGACAGATGCGTACAGATCGCCCGTGGCCCACGTTCCCATCGCCGCTCCCAGGAGGAGCCAGGCAGCGCGGTCCTCGGCCACCAGCACTCCCCGGGCCAGGCAAATGGCGCTGGCAGCGAAAATGACAACGTCGTAGAGGCCGTCGCTGAACAGGCCATTGGCGCCGCCGTGGCCATAGCCCAGTACCGAATGGGCGACATGGGCCGCGAAGACGGCAATCGTCGCCGCCGAGAAGCCGACGAGGAACCGCCGCCGGCCGAGAAGTCGATTCGACATGGGCTCACCGACCGAGCGGAGTTGCGTCGTTGAGAGCCAAGGCGCGCCCGACAACCGACCGCCCCCTTGCCACCCTCGGTCCAGCCCAGGGTAGGGCGCCCAGCCCGGTCCCGCTCGAGCCCAGGCTGGAGGGGGAGTCGTTCGGCTGGTGTCGGATGCCTTGCTTACACGATCCGGCACCCGTACTGTCTCCTTGTCGGCCGGCGAGGACCGCGGTGCGGACGGTGGGTGGATTGGGCACGCAGTAGCGAAGAACCACTACTAGTAGCTATCTGCGTGACCGAGGTCGTTCGGGTGTCGTGCCTGGCCGATGCTGGGTTCGAGAAAGTCGGCCGACATGATGTCTTTCGACGCCGTTCTGGCGAACCTGCCGCCTGATCGTCGGGAGTGGACTGGGCCTGCGCTGGCCCGCCGGGTGACGTCGGTTGCGGGCTGTCCGACCGGAGGGGTCGACACCTGGGTCAAGGCACGGCGGGCGTCCGGCGGCCACGTGATCGCGCTCAACGCCTGTGAGGCATCCCTCGGAGACACGCCTGAGCACATACTGGAGGCAGCCGCAATGGCCTGCCGCTCCAGTCGGCTGCAGCGCTACACCCCCGCCGCCGGGTTACCGGAGCTGCGCGAGGCCGTCGCAGCCAGCGGGGCACGTCAGCACGGGGTCGACATCAGCGCGGCCCAGGTCGTGATCACCAGCGGCGGGAAACAAGGCGTCCTCGACGCGCTCAATGCGGTCGTCGACCCTGGCGACGAGGTGCTCATCCCCTCCCCCTACTGGCCGGTCTACCCAGCGATGGTCGAGCTGGCGAACGGGCGTCCGGTGAGCGTGCCGGCGGCGATGGCGAAGGGCTTCAAGGTCACCGTGGATCAGCTCGACGCCGCCGTAAGCCCGCGCACCACGGCTGTCGTCCTGTGCTCACCGTGCAATCCCACGGGTGTCGTGTACACGCCGGGGGAACTCCGGGCCATCGGCGAATGGGCCAGAGACGAAGACCTGTGGGTCATCTGCGACGAGGCCTACGAGCATCTCGTGTACGACGGCGCGGTGGCGAGCTCGCTTACCGCGCTCGCGCCGGAGGTTCCCGAGCGCTGCATCGTCCTGGGCGGTGTGGCCATGGCGTACGCCATGACGGGCTGGCGGGTCGGATGGCTGATCGCTCCGTCGCGGGTGGCCAGGGCCATCGAGGACTTCCAGTCGAACGCGACGTCGCACGCCCCGAACGTCGCCCAGGCAGCGGCCGTGGCCGCCCTCGAGGGCGGGATGGCGCCGGTCGAACGGTTGCGAACCGAGCTCGATCGTCGACGGCGCCGGCTGTGCGGGGCCCTCGACGGGCTACCAGGGGTGGAGCTGGTCGAGCCCCAGGGCGCGCTCTATGCCTTTCCCTCTGTCGAGTCGTACCTCGGCGGAGTCCTCGGGGGGCGGCTGATGAGCACCACCATCGAGCTGTGTGCCGCCCTCTTCGAGCGAGCTGAGGTGGCGACCATGCCGGGCGAGGCCTTCGGGCGACTCGGACACCTGAGGATCTCGTTCGCCGTACCGGAGGAAGACCTCGACGAGGGGATCTCCCGGCTGAGCCGGTGCCTGGGCGAGATCGCTGTTCCTTAGAGATCAGTACTCTCACCGCAGGATACTGTCCGACGTCATGGGAGATCTGATGTCGCCTCAGTGGCTGAACGAGCTCGAACCGCGGGCCGACCTTGGCCTTCCGCTACCGCGAACGCGCTTTCGGACCCTGAAGCGCGTGGTCATCCGTCTGTGCTGGGTCTTCCTCCACCGGCAGGTCGAGTACAACCACGAGGTGGCCAGATCGCTGGAGCGGCTTGCCGCCCGGCTGGGGGCCGTCGCCGACGAGTCCGCGGCGTGGGCCAAGGTGGCGGCCGACCTGCGAGTGAGGGTCGGCCAGCTCCACATGGAGGAGGCCGCTCGGCACGACGAGGTACTCCGTGTTCTGCGCGGCGAGCTCGGCGAGCTGCAGCAGGAGGTCGCCCGGGCCAGTTCGGTGCTGAGCACCGAGCAGGTTCGGGCTGGAGTCCATGAGGGGCAGGCCGCGGAGCTCGCCCGGTCGCTTCTGGAGGTCGAGGAGCGTCTCGCCGGCCTGGCCGACGCCGTGGCCCACGGCGGTGCCGAAGGGCACAGCGTCGCTCGGGACCCCAGGAAATCGCAGTCGCGCCCGTGAGGGTCGCCATGTGGACTCCGCTCCCGCCGGAGCCGACTGGCATCGCGGACTACGCCTTCGACCTGCTGAGCGCGCTGGCCGATCGTGCGGAGATCGTCGCCGTGGTCGGGGACGAAGCCGTCAGCCGGGTCAGCTCCCCGCCGGGCGTCAGGGTCGTTGGCGCCCGCGCCTGGCTGGACGACGACTCGGCGACCGCCGATGTCGACGTCTATCAGATCGGCAACAACATCATCCACGGTTGGATACAGGACCGGGCCGTGGTCAGCCCCGGCCTCGTCGTCTACCACGACGCTTCGCTTCTCGACTTCTATGCCACGAGGTTCTTCGGGAAACCCGGCTTCGCCGAGGAAGCGCTCTGGAACGAGGGCCTGTCGCTCGGGTTTCCGCCGAGCCCCGTGACCGGTCAGCCCAGAGGTCTGCCGACCGTTCGGGCCGACGGCGTCCACCAACCGGACCGCCTTGCGGTGCTGTTCTCTCGTCGCACCGTCGAGACCAGCCTGGCCACGATCGTCCACAGCGAGTGGCTAGCCGGTGAGCTGCGCCGGCGACACCCGGCCACCCCGATACACCTCGTCTACCACGGTGCCGCCATACGAGACGATCCGGCCACCGCAATACGTGCTCGGTCGGAGCTGGGCTGGGACACCTCGCATTTCGTGTTCGGCGTCTTCGGAGGCATCACCGGGTTCAAGCGCGTGCCCACGGTCTTGACTGCCTTTGCCGCCCTACGCCAGCTACATCCGCTGGCGCGCCTGGTGGTGGCCGGCAGAGCCGACGACTCCTCCGTCGTGGACAGAGTGGTCGGTGCCGTCGCTGCCGGTGGCCTGGAGGACGACGTACAGGTCCTCCTGGACCCTCCGAAGGAGCGCTTCGACGCCGTCATCGGGGCATCCGACGCAGTCGTCAACCTGAGATGGCCGACGACCGGGGAGACCAGTGGCGTCATGATGCGGGCTTTCGGCGCAGGCAGGCCGGTCATCACCAGCGCCCTTCCTCAACACCGGGAACTTCCCAGCTCCTTCTGCTGGCAGGTGCCCGTCGACGAGGTGGGCGAAGGCAGGGGCCTCTACGAGGAGATGTCCGCCGCGGTGCGGGACAGAGAGCGGTGCAGGACGGCTGGTCTCGCTGCTCGCGCCTTCGTGGAAGCATCCGCCTCGTGGGAGGCTGCAGCTGACCGCTACGTCGAGATCGCGGAGGAGGCGGTCGCCAAGCGCGGATCTCGACCTGTCGTCAGCTAGTGGTGTCGCCGTGTCAGGTCGCGTCCTCGGTCAACCACCGGGCCGGATGCTCTGACAGCGTGATCTCCTCCCTCGTCGCGCAGCCGAACCAGCGGGCGCCCTCGTGGACCACGTCGATCTCGAGGACGTGACGGCCGGGTTCGTCCGGTGCGGTAACCAGGACGGGTAGAACGCATGACCTTCCGGGTCGGAGAGCCGCCGGGAACGGCGCCCGACGGCCTTCCGGCACGACGACAGCGCCGCCGGGAGCGAGCCAGCGGTAGGCGACTCGGATCAGAGGGTGCCTTGTGAGGCCACCCGGCCACGTCTCCGAACCCAGGTTGGTGACCCGGACATGGATCTCCCTGGTCTGACCGGCGTGCAGCCGTGTGTCCCCCTCCACCACCAGCACCCTTGCCCTGTGGGTGTCCGCCGCGAGCGGTCTCCGAGCCCACTGACGGTCGATCTCAGCCCGTCGAGCCACCGGTATCGGGGTGGAAGGCGGGACGGGCGACGTCGTCTCGGTGGTCCCCGCCCCGACCACCTCGGCGATGGCGGACAGGTCCTCTTCTGGTACCGGACGCGGCTCTCTGGTGGCGAATCGCTCGGGCAGGTAGTTGGCCCTGTGAATCGGGAGAGAGCCCTCCGGTCTCGCCTCCTCGGTCACGTAGCGAGCGATCCGGGCCCTGCGCTCGTCGGCGCTGCTGACTGCGCACACAAGGTGGTACAGAGGATGCTCCAGGTAGACCGCCGGGCGGGCCTGACCGGTGTTGCTGTGGACCACGCCCTCGAACCACAGGGTGGCCGGATCGTTGCGCACCAGCCGCGCTTGGTAGTCCATCGACCACGGGTACTCGTCGAGCCAGTGTCGTCCGTCGGGGTACAGCCATCGTCGGGGGATGTGGTACTCGACCACGTCGTCAGCCTGGATGAGCTCTGGCAGGGCCTCGACGAGGGACGGGGCGGCCACTTCGTCACTGTCGATGCGCAAGACCCAGTCGCCCGCGCATTGAGCGTGGGCCCAGGCCAGGGCCCGCTCGAAGGGCGGCGCGAAGTCGTAGCGGACCACCCGATCGGACACGTCGAGCAGGAGACCGAGCGAGCTCGGATCGGTCCTGCTGTCGACGGCCACGAAGATCTCGTCAGCCACCGGGCGCAGCTGGCCCAGCAGGGCAGCCACGCTCGGACCAGGGTCGCTGGTGAGGCAGCACACCGAGAGCGACGGCGTCGACCCACCGACCCGGGTCGACCGACCGGCCCCAACTGCCGACGTCACACCGGTGGGGCCCGAGCCGGCCTTGCCGTCCACGGCGTCAGTTGCCCGGACGAGGCTCTCCCGCAGCGTCCCGAGCGCTCCCCGCAGCAGCTGGCGCTCGTCGTCACGGCGCCGAGCCCTGGATGCTTTGAGCTGGTCGAGGCCCAGGCGCAGCTCCCCGAGCGTCCTGTCCCGGTCGGCCGACCGGTGGGTCACCTGGGCCACGTCTGCGGCCAAGCGCTCGATGGACCGGGCGAGCTCGTGGTTGTACTCCACCTGGCGGCGGAGGATGAACCACGACAGACGGGTGACGAGCCGCTTCAGACGGCGGAAGCGGGTCCTCGGGACCGGCAGGCCGAGATCGGCCAGATTCTCGAGCTGACGTCGCCCGTCGACGGCCCCGTGCTCGCCCATATCCGGCCACACAGTAGTTGGCCGAAACGATCCATTACTTGTTCAGACCGTCAGCGTCGTCGCCGCCGACCCCGGCAGGAGGAGGCCGCCGACGTCCAATACCTCTTGTATTGTGCCGTGCCATGAGGTCAGTGCGTCCACAATTGGGTGCGGTTCGCCGGCGACTGCTCGGCCTGGCGGGACTCGATCCACATCTGGCATCGCTCGAGGCTCACCTTGGGGTCCTCGATGATCGCGTCGCCATGATGGAGGCCAGGCTGCACGAGCTCGACCCGAGCAGCACGGATCGGCTGCCAGACGTAGGCGATCCTCGAGTCCCGATTGTTCCGTATTCAGATGAACCCGCGTTGACGGCCTACCTGCAGCGTATGGATGAGATACCCGGGTGGCTCCTGCTGGTCGATGCTCTGCTCATGTGTGGGATCGACAAGTACCAGCGAGAGCAGCAGACCGGGGGTGACCTTCTCGAGATCGGCGTCTACCGTGGCAAGAGCGCGATTCTCATGGGCTATTTCCGTCGGGGACCCGAGCGGCTCGTCGTGTGCGACCCCTTCGTGACCGAGGGGATCTCACAGGAGAATACTCGAGAGAATCAGAGCTACTACGAGGGCATCGGTCGTGCCGTGTTCGAAGATAACTACCGACGGTTTCACACGGAGCCGCCGGTTGTACTGGCCGAGCCTTCGAGCGCTCTGTCAAAGCTCGAGCCTCGCTCATTTAGGTTGGTCCATGTTGATGGCAGCCACATCTATGAGTTGGTTCGTGACGATCTTCGTAATGCCCGCCCGTTGCTGTCTGATGGTGGGATGGTCGTCATCGACGACTGGCGTACAGGTCACACGCCGGGAGTTGCCGCAGCTACGTGGGAGACGATCTTGCAGGACGGACTTATCCCGATCTGCTTCACGGACCAAAAGCTCTACGGTACGTGGACGCCTTCGGTGTGTCCCTCGAGGGATGAGATCGAAAGCTGGGAGAGGGCACTGCCGTCCGCAAATATTGAGACGCTTTGCCTGCTTGGTCGAGACGTGCACTGGGTGGTGGATGGACCCCTTCCCATCGATACGTTTGCGAGCTGACGCGCACTGGTCCGGGCGGCTCTTGAGAGGACTCAACCCGCGGATGGGCCGACCTGCGTGTGAGCGTGGAGGCTCGGCTGGCCTGAAGTGGGCAAGCCTGCAACTGGCCATCGCCGCCGCTCCGACGGTAGGCTCCACGCCGCGCTGATCACATTGCGGCTGGGCAACTATGCAGAAGCCGGAGCGAGCCACGTTGTAGCCTGATTGAGCCGAGGGGCCGTTCCGACCTCCTTTCTTGCTTTCTTGGGACGCCACCAGGGGTAACGCTGCTCGAGCGGCCATACGGTTCCGAAACCGAGCATGTGAGTATCAGGCCGGAGGATCCGGTTGATCGAAGGGAGCCGAGACGAGACGGATCGTGGTGCTCGGGGGAGGGCTCTCGGGTCTGGCCGCGGCGTGGAGCCTCGCCGGAGCCGACGTCGGGCAGATCACCATCGTCGAGCGCTCCCCGGCCCTTGGCGGTCTGGCGGGAAGCTTCGAGCACGACGGTCGCTTCTACCCCCTTGGCTACCATCACATCCTGCCGACCGACCGCACCCTCATCCACTTCCTCGACCTGATCGGAGCCCTGTCCCGGGTCCAGTGGCGTCGGGTGCGGATGCTCTTCCGGATCGACAATCGGCTCTACGACTTCTCCAAACCCGCCGACTTCCTGCGCCTTCCTCTGTCTGTTGCCGAGAAGCTGCGGTTCGTCGCCATGATGGCTCGGGCCTACAGGACAAGCGACTGGTCGGAGTGGCAGGGCCGTACGGCCCAGGACCTGGTGGACGGTTGGGGGGGCGCGAGCGTTCGACACAAGATCTTCGACCCGCTCTGTGACCTCAAGTTCGAGCTGTCGGCCGACCAGGTCAGCGCGGCCTGGATGGGAAAGCGGCTACACGCGCGCGAGGGGAGCGGCCGCCTCGGCTACATCCCGAACACGAACTGGACCAAGACCCTCTGCGAGGGAATGGTCAGTTTGGTCGAGGAACGCGGGGTGAAAGTCCGGGCGAACACGGCAGTAACTGGCTTCCGGACCCTCGGCCGCCGCATCTGTCAGGTGGACCTGAACGGCGACGATGGCATCGAGGCCGATCTGTTCGTGAGTGCCATGCCCACCAACGCGCTGGCCCTGACAGGGCTCCAGGACATGGACGCCATCCGGTATACGGGACTGCTCTCGCTCGTGGGCGGCACCCGTCAGCCCATACCGGACCACTTCTACTGGCTGAACCTGCTCTCGCCCCGACTCACCGCGTGCGGCATATTCCGGCTTAGCACACTCAATCCGACGATTGGAGCCGAAGGAGAGCACTGTCTCAACTTTGTCACGCACCTGCGCAGTCCGGCGTCGCCGCTCTTCCGGTTGGACGAGGGTGAGCTGGTCGCCCGATACGTCGATGACTACCGGACCGTGTTCGGTCTGGACCTGCAGCTGGATTGGCTTCACCTCTCCCGGATCGCCGGGTACTCGCCAGTGTTCACCCCTGAGTACCGCAACCCGGACATCCACGGGGGGTCGTGGGAGAACCTCTATCTCACGGGCAACTACCGCACCTACCCGTCGGTCGCCTCGACGGGTACGGCGCTTCAGGCGGGTCTCGAGACCGCCGGAGTAGTGCTGGAAGAGCTGACCTCGAGCAAGCGAGCGGTTCCTGCCGGCTCACCGCCATCGGCGTCATGACCTAAGAGAACGGCGAGGAGGGCACCGTGCCGAGACCACGTCGTCGGCCCCCGACAGCAGCGGACATCAACGGGCCGCTTCGACAGCCGCCCCGCTTTCCCGAGGAGCTCCGCGAGGGTTCCGAGTCGAAGGGTGAGCGAGAAGCTCGAGGTACCGAGTCGCCCCCGGGGGGCCGTCATGCTCGTCCTCGCACCCCGCGCGCGAGGCCCTTTCATCGACACCGCCGTGAGGGTCCTCGGAGCGCATCACTCGACCGCCATGGGGCCTCGAGATTGCGCCTCGATCGCCGCCTCCTCCTGTACCTGACCGGCGGTGTGGTCATCCTGGGCGTTGGGGTCGTGTTGGGGCCTCGGGTGTTACATGCGACCAGCGGCGCGCCACAGCCGCTCCCTCGCTCGCCACTTCCGGCCGGCTCGTCCCAGCTGGTCCCCGGCGAGAACCCGGTGGTCCAGGCGGTTGGCGGCGGTGTCGCCACCCCCGTGACGGCGCCGCCACCCCCGGTCCGTAGGCCAGCCCGGGTAGCTCCACAGAGGACTCGTTAGGATTGGCGGTCAAGGGGGTGAGCCCGGGCGGCGCGGGTGTGCTGGCCGGAGCACCGACAACGCGTCGCCCGCCGATGACCACCCGGCGGCCGCGGGCCTCCGATGGCCAGGTCCGTGTCCTGGTCTGGGCTGTGTGGCTGGCTGCCTTCGTCTCCGCCCTCGTCCTCGTGCTCCTGAACGCCCGGGACATCCCCGTTCGCGAGGACTTCACGATGGCGCCGGCAATGACCGGCCATCAGGACAACTTCCTGGGCTGGCTGTGGAGCCAGAACAACGAGCACCGGGTACCGGTGCCCAGGCTCGTCTATCTGGGATTGCTGAAGCTGTGGCCGGACTTCCGGGTGGGCATGGTCTTCAACATCGTCCTCCTGGCGGTCATCGCCGCCGCCTTCATCGTCTTCCTCCGCCGAGTCAGGGGTCGTACGCGGTGGACCGACGCCTTCTTCCCGATCGTCTTCTTGAACCTGGGCAACTGGGAGAACATGGGCTGGGGCTGGGAGCTGCAGTTCGTGGTGGCCACGGCCCTGGTCTGTGCCCTGCTCATGGGCATCGCCTCGAGGGGTGAGATCACGACCCGGCGGGCCCTGGTGGTCGGCGGGTCCTTGGTGGGGATCCCCCTCACGGGGGCGACGGCGTTGCCCTTCGCCCCGCTGTTGTCCCTCGCCCTCATTCCCAGGATCCGCTCCGCTGGCCGGCATGCGCGAGTCGTTCTCCTCACCTCGATCACCCTGACCCTGGTGGTGACGGTGGTGTACTTCGTCGGGCTGCAGCAGCCGTCGTGGTTGGTACCAAGCCCGAGCCCGCTCACCACCATCAAGGCGAGCCTCATGTTCCTGGCGACCGGCCTGGGTACCGGTGCCGGCGCCTGGTGGCTCGTCTCGGTCCTGGTTGTCATCGGGCTCCTGGCCGGCGCCGCCTTCGTGCTGTACCGGGCGAGACGTCGGGGAGGCTGGCTGCTGCTGGTCTTTCTCCTGGCCGGGCTCATACTGGCTGGAGAGGTCGGCCAGAGCCGTGCTGGCTACCTCCCCTACTTTGGGCTGCCCGACCGGTACGCCCTCATCGCCGCGCCCATCCTCTGCTGCGCCTATATCGCCTACGAGCGCTACGCCGGTCGGATGTGGCGCCGCGTCGGGCCAGGGCTGTTGTGCGCCGCTGTCGTTGCTGCTCTCCCCCTGGACGTCGTCTATGGCCTGCAGTTCCGGGACTGGTACCACGCCGAGGTGGACCCGTTCGCACACGACGTGTCCGTCGGCGTGCCACAGTCCGAGCTCGGGTGGTACCGGGCCACCTACGAGGGCAAGGAGATATGGCAGGGAATGCGCGACCTCCAGCAGGCGCACATCGGCATCTTCAGCCAGCTGCGAGAGGACGACAACGTCCCTCCACCCCCGGGGCAGAGGATCGACGGGCTCGACGCCGGCGGAACGGGATGGTCTACCGCGGGTGGCCCTGTCAGCACGGGTGCCTTGGAGCAGAACGGCGCCCAGCCGGTCCTACGCTGGGACTACGGTGCCGCGGTGGGCACGGTGCCGACGCTGGTGCGCTGGTTCCCGACACCCGAGAGCTGGTCAGGCGATGGGTCTCTGGCGATGTCATTCGAGGGGCAGGGGAGCGGGCGGGTCGTCTACCTGCGGCTGGTTGTGGCGTCGGGAGCCCAGGGGCTCGACTACTGGGAGAGCAGCTTCGTCGACAGCCAGGCTGGCAGCCGCACGATCGTCCTTCCCTGGAATGTCTTCAACCACGTGGGCCCGAGGGGGCAGATCGACTACCAGACGCCGCTGACGTCTCATCTGCAGAGGGTCGTTGGCGTAGTCTTCGGGATCACGGAGCCGGGACGTGGAAGCCTCATGATCCAACGCATGTCTGTCGGCGTAGGTTACCCAGACCTGATCCCGCCGGGCTGGCCGGAGCTCTACCGCCACTCCCTACCGCCGTGGCCCGAGTCGAAGCCACCTTGGCTGTCGGGGTGAGCGACGTGACCGGAGGCCCTGTTCGTCCGAAGAAGCTGGCATGATTCGGCTGCTCTCGTGAAGCTCGTAGGACTGTACGTAGTTCGTAATGAGGAGGATCTCCTCGAGGTAAATCTGCGGCATCACTTCAGCACCGCGATCGATGCCGCTATCGCCATCGACAACGGATCGACCGATCGCACGCTCGATGTGCTGCTGCGACTCTCAGAGGAATTCCCGATCCTCGTAGCGAGTGAGCCTGGTCCCTACCACCAGTCCGAGAAGATGACCAGAATGGCCCGCTTGGCGGCGCACCAGGGAGCCGACTGGGTTCTACCTATCGACGCCGACGAGTTCTGGACCGGCGTCGAGTCGCCGCTGAGAGAGGTCCTCGCGCAACTCCCAACCTCGGTATCAGCCGTCAAGGTCGACGTCGTCAACTTCGTGCAACGGCGCGACGTCCTGGTGCCAGACGCCACGAGCCTGCTCACGATGACCATGACGCCGGTCCGCCGGTCCGAGGGTGCCTCCCGCATCCTGGAGGGTCAGGTGGACAACGACCTGATCGGGTTCGTCGAATACATCTATGAGTCGAAATGGATCAGTCGAGCCGGGCCCAGGATCCTCATCGGGGAAGGAAACCATTACGTTTGGAACACGGCTGGCGACATGCCATCCCTCTCGACCATCGCATGCCTGCACGCACCGTTCAGGGCCCGGTCGGTGTTTACGCCGAAGCTGGACTTCGGTCGGCGCATCCTCGAGGGAGATGGCCAATGGTCATCCTGGCATGCCCGCCGTTGGTGGCGTCTCGGCCGTCAGGGCCTGATGGACGCAGAATGGGCAGCCAACAGCTACGCGGACGGGGCGCTGGACGTGGGAGGGCGACGCCGGGAGCTCGTCGAGGATACGCGCCTCCGTGAGACCGTCCAACCGCTTGTTCCCGGAGGGGGCGTCGAGCGCCCGCCGGCAAGCCGTTCAATCGATCCTGCACTGGGCGCGTACCTGCTCGCGCTCGACACTGTTCCCGGTCAGCTTCTCTCCGTAGATGCACGCTTGCTCATCGAACTTGACCGAGAGCAGTACCTCCATGGCATCCGCGGTGACATCGTGGACATTGGCGCCTATCACGGAAGGACCGCCAGCCTCTTCGGCTACTTCGTTCGTCATCGATCTGATCGGCTCATGGTCTGCGGTCTGTTCGACAAGGTGACATCAACAAGTGACGAGACCTCCGGCGAGATCGAGCGTCCCTACGCGTGCTCGCGGCAGGAGTTCGAGGCCCACTACCTTCGTTTTCATGCCGTCTTACCAACGATCATCGGAAACCCGTCAGCCCAGTTGGACGAGGCGGCCAAGGCGCAAGGCTGCCGGCTGGTGCACATCGGCACCAGCCGTGGCTATGACGCAGTCAAGCAGGACATCAACATTGCGCAGCGGCTTCTGGCTCCCGGCGGGGTCGTGATATTCGACGACTTCTGCGAGCCCCTCAACCCTGGAGCAGCAGCGGCAATCTGGGAGGAGGTGCTCGGCGGCCGCTTCGTTCCCATCTGCATGACTTTCAACAAGTTGTACGGACATTGGGGTAAGGCAACTACCACCGCTCCCGACTGGTCGTCTGCCCTCGAACATTGGCTGCATGAAGAACACGACATTGAAGCGGTGACCCACAGGCTGGCGAGCCGGTCTGTAATCCAGTTCTCCTCGGACGACGCCCGGAATACCACCCGGTCCCCGACCGAGTCGCTGGTCATCATCCCCTCCGCCGAGGATCTGGAGATCTCGGATGCGGAGCCGGCCGGCTCGAACAGAGCCGTGACCGAGATCGTCGGAGGGATCCTTGGCCGGCTCACCGACATCCCGCCAGACCGGCGATTCTTCGCCAAGCTCGCCCGGCGTCCCCGGGTGGTCAGTGCCCATCTGCGAGCGTGGCAGGCGCTTCGTAGTAGCGCGCTGTTCGACGCGGGGTACTACCTCGGACGAAATCCCGATGTAGCCGCCGCTGGCGTCGAACCCCTCTGGCACTATGTACAGGCGGGGGAGTCGGAGGGACGCTGGCCGAACCCGTTCTTCGATCCATCCTTCTATCGCCTTCGCATGCCTGAAGTGTCGAGCAGCGACTCGAACCTTCTGCAGCACTTCCTCGAGCGTGGTGGCTTCGAGGGTCGGGCACCCAGTAACGAGTTCGATCCGTCCTATTACCTGGCTCTCCATCCTGATGTCGCTGATTCAGGGCAGAACCCTCTATCCCATTACCTGACAGTTGGCCAGATCGAGGGGCGCAGCCGGCGTCTCGAGGGTTGAGCTTGTCTTGGCTGTCAAGGACTTGAGCTCGGGCGAGGCGGCCGTGCTGGAACCTGCGCTGGCCACGCCTGACGAAGGGACACAGCTGCGGTCCTCAGACGGCCGAGCCCGCCTCTTCGTCTGGGGGTCATGGACCGCAGGCCTCGTCTCCTCCTTCATCGTCGTGCTGTCGAACGCGCGGAACTTCCCCATCTATGAGGACTGGCAGATGGTGCCTGCCCTCACCGGTCATCAGGACCACTTCTTGAACTGGCTGTGGAGCCCGGTCAACACCCACCGGGTGCCATTGCCGCGGCTTATCTACCTGGGGTTGCTCAAGCTGTGGCCTGACTTCAGGGTCGGGATGATCTTCAACATCCTCCTCCTCGGCCTCATAGCTGCCGCCTTCATCCTGTACCTGCGCCACGTTCGAGGTCGTACCCGCTGGAGCGACGCCTTCTTTCCTCTGGCCTTCCTGAGCCTTGGAAACTGGGCGAACATGGGGTTCGGCTGGCAGCTCATGTGGGTGGTGGCGGCCGCGCTGGCCTGTGGGTTGCTGCTGGGTGTCGCGACGGCCGGCGAGTTCTCTACACGGCGAGCGCTAGCGGTGGGTGCGTGTCTTGTCGCGATCCCGCTTACGGGTGCGACCGCCCTCCCGTTCGTTCCCTTGGTCTCGTTGGCACTGCTCCCGAGGATTCGTCGTTCGCACCATCGGGTCAGGGTCATACTCATCTCATCCATCTGCGTCGGCATCGCCCTGACTGTTCTTGACTTCGTGGGACTGCAGCACCCGGCAGAAACTCCACCAAGTCCGAGTTTGTGGGCGACGCTGGCGACGGGGGCAAAGTTCATCGCGCTGGCCGTCGGTCCTGCCGCCGGGGCGTGGTGGTTCGTCTCGGCCTTGACGGTGATCTCGATACTGGCCGGCGCCGCGGTATTGGTCTTCCGGAACCGACGGGAGGGTACGTGGCCGCTGTTGGCTTTCCTGCTCGCTGGTTTCGTGATCGCCGCAGAGATCGGAAACGAACGCGCTGGGAACCTTCCCCAGTGGGGAATGCTTGACTATTACCCGCTGGCAGCGCTGCCGGTCCTGTGCTGTGCGTACATTGTCTACGATCGCTATGGGCCAACGACTTGGCGGCGCTTCGGACCGGGAGTGCTGTGCGCGGGCCTGGTCGCCATACTTCCGATAAATATCTACTACGGGTTCCAATTTCGAGACTGGTACCACGGCTTCGTCGACCCCTTCGCGAACGAGATCAAGGCTGGCATACCGGTCGATGAGCTCAGCTACCACGGGGCTACCGGCGCGTGGAAGAACGCGCTCCTTGACTTGCGGCAGGCTGGTATCGGTGTTTTCAGCCGCGTGCAAGACCGGGGGGTGATCGCTCCTGGGCGCAGAGTCGACGGCCTCGACGGTGGTGGGCAAGGCTGGTTCACGGTCGGCGGTGCCTCGAGTGCGGGCCTACTCGAGGGGGTTCCGGCGCAGCAGGTGCTGCAGTGGAACTACGACACCCAAGGGAGCGTGCCGGTGCTCGGCCGGTCCTTTCCCGCCGGAGAAGACTGGCGGGCAACGCGTAGCATCGACTTTACGGTGACGGGGGAAGGCAGTGGCCGGACGGTGGACATCCGGGTGGCCACAGCCTCGGGCTCAGGAGGCGTCGATCGCTATGACGCCACCTTCGATGACGATCGGCTCGGTACTCGTACCATCGCCATCCCTTGGGACGCGTTCCGGCACGTGAACACGAAGGGAGAGCTCGACAGCAAAGGACCCATCCCCCTCCAACATGTCGTGGCCGTGTCGTTCGGGGCGGTGGGAGCCGGACACGGCAGTCTCGTGATCCAACGAATCACGTTGGAGCCAGGGCAGCAATGGGGCTGGCCGTGGAGCTCGGCTGCTGGCAGGCGTTCGCTGCCGCCGTGGCGATAGCCGGTTCGCAGGATCGGTACGCTTCGTCTTCGTGAGCCGTGTGACGGTCGCCAGCAGATCGCGCGTCCGCTCGCCGTCTGACCTCTCCAGCGTGCCCTCGCCACGCGACGGCGAGGTTCGACGCGGGATAGGGCGATGGCCCCTCTCCCTCCTGGTGTCCGGCCTCGTCGTCCTGATCGGCGCAGTGCGGATCTCGCTGTCGCTGGGCCACCCGTTCCTCCCCTTCAGCGACGTCGCCTTCATCGAGCTGGATGTGCGACAGGCCACGCACCTGGCTGCGCATCTCGGGCCCTACTCGCAGTACGGCTGGCATCACCCGGGACCGGCGATGTTCTACCTCTTCGCTCCCCTCTACTGGCTGAGCGGATCCAGCTCGCGAGCGTTGTTCCTCGATGCCTGGCTGCTGAACGGGCTTACCGCTCTTCTCACTGTTGTGATCGTGCGGCGACAGGCCGGGGAGACGGCGGCGCGGATCGCCGCGGTGGCGATCGGGGTGTACCTGGGCGCGACGGGCTTCAGCGAGCTGATCAATCCCTGGAATCCGGCCCTGCTTCCGCTTCCGGTGCTCCTGCTTCTGGTCGCGGGCGCCGCCGCGGCCACAGGCGACCGATGGTCGCTCGCCCTCGTCTACCTGGTGGCCTCCTTCGTCGTCCAGACCCACGTGGGCACGGTCCCGATCGCCGCCGGCGTCGTGATCATCGCGACGGCCGGGTTCGCCTTTGCCCGCCGGCGCAGAGCCCGATCGCCCACGCTCAGCACAGAGGAGCATCCGGCTGGGCGCCGCTCGTGGCGTCGTGTCGTGAGGTCGCCCTGGCCCATCACCTCCGGGTTGCTTGCTCTGGTGTGGCTGGCTCCGATCGCTCAAGAGCTTGCCCATCCCGGCAACGGGAACCTGACCGCCATCGTCCGCTTCTTTCTTCACCCTGCGGCAGCGGGCGGTCCATCCTCGCATTCCTTGGCCGATGGGCTGGCTGCGATCAGCGGCTCGGCGTCCGTCGTCCCCCTCGGAACCCCGGTCGACGTCCTCGGGCACCGCTACCGGTTCCTCGCCGCTGGCGCCGTGGCGCTCATCGGGCTGGTCACCTGGTTCGTCGGACGAAGGCGATCGCCCTTCATCGCCTATCTGGCACTCTCCACGCCGATCGGGTTGGCCATCGCCGTCGTGGCCGCCACCCGGGTCGCGGGCCCGTACTACAGCTACCTGTTCACCTGGGCCTCGTCATTGGGAATCCCGGCCATCATCGGCGCAGGCGTGCTCCTGTGGTCCGCAGCATCGACGGGTGTGCGGCGACTCGCTCGCCCACCGCGCCGTCTCCTCCGAACCGTGACGGCATTGGGCATCCTGACTGCCTTGGCCATCGTTGCGGTGTGGCTCGACCGCGTCATCATCCGCCCTTCCACCGCCTGGAACGCCGATCAGAGAGACTCCCGCGCCGTCGCTGGCCGGATCGAGCAATTGGTCGGCCAGGATCGGAGCACTGCGTTCACGTTGCACATCGTCCAGGAGCAGGGCCAGACCGGACCCGTCATCCTCGAGCTCGCCAAGGACGGCTACCGCTTTCGGGTGGTGCCTCGGATGGACCTGTACGGCGGCACGACAGCCGCGGCCCCGACGGGCCCCACGTTCGAGCTGCAGTCACATGGTCCCTACGAGTACCGAGTGCTACCCGGCACGCCGGAGCTCGCGACCGGGACCATCCAGGTGTACCTGGCGCCCGGCCCGCTCCCCGGCTCGCGCGTCCCGCCCGGCGCACGCGCCTGAGCTCACTTCGGGTCGCCCGCGTCCTCCGGGTTCAGCGTCTCCAGCTCGACGCCCGCCGTCTCCGGAAAGAGCGTGAGCACGATCACGCTCAACGCGAGGGGCCCCAGCGCCAGCAGCGCCAGCGGGCGGCCGAGCGATCCGAGCGGGCCGGCCAGGAAGCCCACCGTCAGCAGGCCGCTCGCTCCGCCGAGCCGATCGCTCACGTAGAGCAGCCCGTTGGCCCGCCCTCGGAGCGACGTGGGGAACAGCTCCGGACCGTAGACCCCGAGCGCCGGAAGCACCGCGGCGCCGATCACCGCGGCAGCCACGCCAGCGATCCACATGGACCAGCCCCGCGTGGAGTACATCGCGACCGTGGCGCCGACCCCTCCGATCAGGCCGACCCCGGCGACGATCCGTCGCCCGCGCACATCTGCCAGCCGACCTCCAGCGACGACGCCGATGCCGCCGGGTGTGTTGGTGCCGATGAGGAACAGCGAGATCCGGGCGCCCGAGAAACCGCGCTCCGCCCGCAGGAACTGGTTCTGATACTGCGTGGCGGGCACGAGGAAGACGTTGAGCAGGAAGCGTGAGCCGGCCAGCAGCCACAGCCGCCAACCGTGGCCGCGCAGCGTCGCGATGGCATGCGGCGCGGCGAAGCGCCGGCTCTCAGGGAGTTTGCGGGCGATCGGGATCAGCACGACGAGCCCGGCCGCGGGCACCACGTACAACGCCCGCCAGGCGCCCGGTCCGAAGTCGGCCAGGATGAGCAGCAGCGCGCACACGCCGGCGCCCAGGGCGGCCGTCAGTACCAGGATGCCGAACGAATAGGCGCGAGCGCCGGCGGGGACCTCCTCGGCTGCCACCACCGCCAACAGGATGACGGCGGCGGTGACGAAGCCGCGGGAGACGACCTGGCTGCCGGCGAGCCAGACCAGCGAGGGGGAGAGCGCTCCGAGCATCGTCAGGGCGCAGCCCGCGGCCGTGCAGCCGAGCAGCAACCCCCGTCTCCCCCGGCGGTCGGCCAAGGCCACCAGGACGAATGCGAGGGCGACGTCGCCCCTGACGACGGCGAGCGCCACCCCCAGGGCCCGGTCGCTGGCTCCGAACTCGCGGGCCGCGAACGTCCCTGTCTGGGTGAGCACCGTGCCGAGGTAGCCGTCGACCAGGGCCAACGCCGCCAGCGCCGTGAGCGCTCGGGTCGTCTTCGGATCGAGTCGAGCCGGCGGCAACCACCACGGGGCGCGCGCCGGGCGCTCGAGGGAGCCCAGGAGGCGGCGGGAGGGGAGCAGGAACAGCCAGCCCACCCAGGGCACGGCCAGGCGAAATTCGACCGTCTGGCTGACGCGCGTTCGCCCGCTCTCGTCCGGGTCGACGACGACCTGGCGACGGTACGTGTCCACGGGGCCTTCGGCCGCCTCGAAGAGCCCAGGCGCCAACGTCCGCTCCAGCACCATGTCCGAGCGAGGCTGGAGCACCACATCGGCCCGGGCGGCGTCGACCGTGGCCTCGGTGACGACTCGATGCAGGGCCGCCGCCATGAGGGCGACCATATCGAAGGCTGGTCGTCCAGGGGCAGGAGGCGACCGACCATACTTGACCCTCGTGGATCGCTTCGTCGTTCGTCCCGGCCCCCCGCTGTCCGGCACGGTGCGGGTGGGAGGGGCCAAGAACTCCGTGCTCAAGCTCATGGCCGCCTGCCTGCTGGCCGAGGGCCGCTACCACCTGTCCAACGTTCCCCGCATCGCTGACGTCGAGACGATGAGCGACGTGCTGGCGGCCATGGGGGTCGGCGTCCGACGCACGGGAGAGCACGAGCTGACTATCGACACGCCCGCGGACCTCACCCCCGAGGCGCCCTACGAGCTCGTCGAGCGAATGCGGGCGTCGGTGGTCGTGCTGGGACCGCTCCTCGCCCGCTTCGGCACCGCCAGGGTGGCCATGCCGGGAGGCGACGACTTCGGGCACCGTCCCATCGACATCCACCTGCGCAGCTTCGAGTCCATGGGTGTCACCTTCGAGGCCGCCCACGGCTACGTGGAGGGGCGGGCAGGACGTCTGGTGGGCACCCGAGTGGTCCTCGAGTTCCCCAGCCACACCGCGACCGACAACGTGCTGATGGCGGCGGCGCGCGCCAAAGGGACGACGATCATCGAGAACGCGGCGCGCGAGCCCGAGGTCGCCGACCTGGCAGCCTTCCTCAACCACATGGGCGCGAGGATCGGTGGGGCGGGGACGTCGCGCATCGAGGTCGAAGGGGTCGAGGAGCTACGGCCCGTAGATCACCGCGTCATCCCCGACCGTGTCGAGACGGCGACGTTCCTGACTGCCGTCGGTCTGGCCAGAGGTGAGGCCCTCATCGAAGACGGTCGGGCCGAGCATCTCGACATGCTCATCCAGAAGCTCGGCGCCATGGGCGTCCACGTCTCGCCCACCTCGGACGGCCTGTGGGTCGCGGCCTCCGGGCCTCGCCGGTCGGTGGACGTCGCCACGCTTCCCTATCCGGGTGTCGCGACGGACTACAAGCCGCTGCTCGTGACGATGCTGTCGGTCGCCGAAGGCGTGGGCATCGTGACCGAGAACCTCTTCAGGGGCCGGTTCCGCTACGTCGACGAGCTCCGGCGCATGGGCGCCGACATTCGCACCGAGGGTCACCACGCCGTGGTTCGGGGCGTGCAGCGCCTGTCAGGAGCCCCCGTCCGCGCCCCCGACATCCGGGCGGGCGCCGCGCTCGTCCTGGCCGGGCTGGTCGCCGACGGCGAGACCGCGGTGGGCGATGCCCATCACGTGGACCGGGGCTACGAGCGCTTCGCCGACAAGCTCGCCGCCCTGGGCGCCGACGTGTCCAGGGCCAGCTGAGTGCCGGGTCGCGCCGACGTCGAGCAGCTGGTCAAGGCGGCAGTCGAGGGCGACCGCGGCTCGCTGGCCCGCCTCATCTCCCTGGTCGAACGGGGCGGTCCGCAGGCCCGGGCGGTCGGCCGCCTGACCTACCCGAGGGGTGGGCAGGCCTACAGCGTGGGCATCACCGGCGCCCCCGGATCGGGCAAGTCGACCCTGACCGACCGGCTGATCGCCGAGGCCAGGAGCCAGGGAGGGCAGGTCGGCGTGCTGGCGGTCGACCCGTCCTCGCCGTTCTCGGGGGGCGCCATCCTCGGGGATCGGGTCCGTATGCAGGACCACTCCGTCGATCCCGGGGTCTTCATCCGCTCGATGGCCACCCGCGGCCACATGGGCGGGCTCGCCCTCGCCGTGCCCGAAGCCATACGGGTCCTCGACGCCGCCGGGATGCCGATGGTGCTCGTCGAGACCGTCGGCGTCGGACAGGTCGAGCTGGAGGTGGCGGGCGCGACCGACACCACGGTTGTGGTGGTGAACCCTGGTTGGGGGGACGCGGTGCAGGCCAACAAGGCTGGCCTCCTGGAGATCGCCGATCTCCTCGTCATCAACAAGGCCGACCGCCCCGGCGCCCGCGAGACCCACCGCGACCTGGCGCTCATGCTGGAGCTGTCGACGTTCGGCGACTGGCGGCCGCCGATCGTGGAGACCGTGGCCTCGACCGGCAAGGGGATCACCGAGCTGTCGGGGGAGCTCGCTCGCCATCGGGCGTTCCAGGAGGAGCGGGGGGCGCTGGATCGACGACGGGCGCAGCGCCTCGAGGACGAGCTGCGCACGATCGTGACCCGGCGACTGGAGCAGCGGGCGGACAGCCTGTCGACGGGCGCGTCGTTCGACAGCATGAGGTCGGCGATGATCGAGCGCCGCCTCGACCCCTACCAGGCGGCCGACGAGATCCTCGACGGCCTGGTCGGTTAGTGCCGGCCGGCGTCTGTCCTCAGCGGCCGACGAAGTTCGCCTTGCCCGGACCCTGCTCGAGAAACGAGCGGACCCCGATGCCCGCGTCCTCGGTGCGGAACGACTCGACGAACAGGTCGCGTTCCAGCGACAGGCCCTCGGCCAGCGGTCCGGCGAGCCCGTCGTCGATGGCCCGCTTGGCCATGCCCTGCGCTACCACGGCGCCGCGGGCGAGCTCGGACGCCCATGACAGGGCGGCGTCGAGCACCTCGCCCGTGGGGACCACCCGGTCGACCAGGCCGATGCGCTCGGCCTCGGCGGCGGCGACCTGCCGGCCGGTGAAGATAAGGTCCTTGGCCCGAGCGGCGCCGACCTGACGGGCGAGCCGCTGGGTTCCTCCGCCGCCGGGGATGATGCCCAGCAGGGTCTCCGGCTGGCCCAGCTTGGCGGCCTCCCCCGCCACGCGGAAGTCGCATGCCAGCGCCAGCTCGCACCCACCGCCCAGGGCGAACCCATTGATGGCGGCGATCGTCGCCCGGGGGATGGCGGCCACGGCGTCGAGAGCGGCGTGAAACGACCCCGTGACCTCGGCCGCCTCCGCAGGCCCCCGGAGCTCGGAGATCTCGGCGCCGGCGGCGAAGATTCGCTCGCCTCCCCAGATCACCACCGCTCCCGGGGGATCCATGGACAGCTCGGACGCGACGGCGGCGAGCTGGCTGAGGACCTCCCGCGAGAGAGCGTTCATCTTGGGACGATCGAGGCGGACCAGTGCGACCCCGTCGGCCCGCCGCTCGACTGACACGTTCGGCTCGGGCATGCGAGGCACCGTACTCGCGCCATTCGCTCCGGCCTCCCGGGCCGTCGTCCTCACGCCCAGGCGGCCAGGCCCATCTCGCTGGTGCTGGCCAGGTCCTCGTGGGAGGGGACCACGCGGACCGTGAAGCCGTAGCGGCCGGGCTGCTCGCAGGCGAAGGTCGCGGTGTAACGGACCGCCGCGCCGTCGCCGCTGGAGGCGGCTCCCACCGCGGACATCGGCGTGACCGAGGCCGCCGTCAGCTCGCCGTCCGCACCGACCGGTCCGTGAGCCAGCTCGACGGTCACGTCGCCCTCGTCCAGCGAGCCGAGCACGACCACGGCGTCGACGCGGCGCTTGGCCCCGAGATCAGCCGGGGTCGCCTCCGAGTCGACCGCGACCACGTGCACGCCGGGCCAGGCCGCCGACACCGTCGCTTTCCAGGCGGCGAGGGCCCTGGCCCGCTCGTAGCTCGAAGCGCTCAGCGACTCGACCCGGCGGGCGGCGGGCTCGTAGACCGTCCGGGTGTAGTCCCGCACCATGCGGGGCGCCCCCACCCGAGGCCCGAGGGACGCGAGCGACGACTTGATCCGGCGCACCCAGCCCGGAGACACCGAGCCTTCCGGCCGGTCGTAGAAAAGGGGCACGACCTGGCGTTCGAGCACGTCGAAGAGATTGGCCGCCTCGATCGCGTCGCGGCGGCTCTCGTCCTGGGCGCGCTCGGCCGAGGCCACGGCCCAGCCGTTGTCGCCGTCGAACCACTCGTCCCACCACCCGTCCAGGATCGAGAGGTTGAGGGCGCCGTTGAGGGCGGCCTTCTGCCCGCTCGTGCCGCACGCCTCCTGGAGGCGGCGGGGGACGTTGAGCCAGAGGTCGCAGCCTTGGCACAGGGCCAGGGCGACGGCGATGTCATAGTCCTCCACGAACACGACCCGGTGGCGGATCGAGGGCTCTCGGGAGAACTGCACCATGCGGCGGATCATCTCCTTGCCCGCGTCGTCGGCCGGGTGCGCCTTGCCGGCGAGCACCAGCTGCACGGGCCGGTCCTCGTTGGTGAGCAGGGCGGTCAGCCGCTCGGGCGGGGACAGCAGCAGGGTGGCCCGCTTGTAGGGGACGAACCGCCGGGCGAAGCCGATGGTGAGGATCCCCGGGTCGAGGACCTCTGCTCCGAGGCGCGACCGCACGAAGCTGACCAGCCGCTCCCGGAGCTGATCCCGCACCCGCCAGATCTCGTCGTCGCTCACGTCGTCGATCCGTGCCCACGCAGTGTCGTCGCCATCGGCCCAGGAGGGGAGGAGACTCCGGGTCAGCAGGTTGCTCATCTCGGGCGAGACCCACGAAGCCGGGTGCACGCCGTTGGTGACCGAGCCGATGGGCACCTCGTCGACCTCGATGTCGGGCCAGAGGTCGCTGAACATCTCCCGGCTCACGGCGCCGTGGAGGCGGGAGACCCCATTTGCGGCGCTGGCGAGGCGGAGGCCCATCACCGCCATGTTGAAGGCGGCATCGGCCGGCTCACCGGGAAGGTGGCCCAGGCTCATCAGCCGGTCGATGGTGACCCCGCACTCCTCGGCCCAGCCGGTGAAGTAACGCTCCATCAGCGCCCGCGGAAAACGGTCGATGCCCGCCGGCACCGGGGTGTGAGTGGTGAAGACGGTGCCGGCCCGGACGGCCTCGAGGGCCTCGTCCAACGTGAGACCCTCGCCCACGACGAGTCGGCGGATGCGCTCGAGGCCGAGAAAGCCGGCGTGGCCCTCGTTGGAGTGGAACACCTGCGTCGGCTCGCCGACGGCGTCGAGGGCCCGGACGCCGCCGATCCCGAGGAGGATCTCCTGGCGGAGCCGGTGCTCGTTGTCGCCGCCGTAGAGGCGGTCGGTGATCGCCCGCCCGGCAGCGTCGTTGGCGTCGACGTCGGTGTCCAGGAGATAGAGGCGGACCCGCCCGACGTGGGCCAGCCACAGCCTCGCCGCGACCGGCCGACCGGCCAGCTCGACCTCGACGAGTACGCCCTCGACGAGCTCGATGGGCATGGCGTGAGGGTCGAGGGCGGGATACCGCTCCTGTTGCCAGCCGTCGGGGTCCAGCTCTTGGCGAAAGTAGCCATACCGGTACAGCAGGCCCACCCCAACCAGGGGGACACCGAGGTCGCCCGCCGCCTTGAGGTGGTCTCCGGCCAGCACGCCCAGCCCGCCCGAGTACTGGGGGAGTGCCTCGGCGATGCCGAACTCCGGCGAGAAATAGGCCGCTGATCGCAGGGCGCTCGACCCCTGTCCCTGGAACCAGAGGGGCGCCTCCAGGTAGCGGTGCAGGTCGGACCGCACCTCGTCGAGGAACCCCGTGAAGGCGGGGTCGGTGGCCAGGGCCTCCAATCGCTCGGGGTCGGCGGCGCTCAGCAGGCGAAGCGGATCGCGCCCGGCGATCTCCCACCGCTGCGGATCGACCCAGCGGAACAGGTCTCTCGTGCGCTCGTCCCACGACCACCTCAGATTGGTCGCGAGCTGCTGCAGCGGCGTCAGCGCCTCGGGCAGCTTGACGCGAACGGCGAAGCTCCGGAGCGCCCTCATCCGCCAGCAGGCTAGCGAAGCCGTCACGCGACCCGGGCCGGGCCCCGATGGGCCCAAGACGCTGACGCGCCTGCGGCCATCTATCCGGCCGGCCTCCCGGGCCGGCCATGGCGAGCACCGGCCGGTTTGGCTCCCCGCCTCCCGGCGGTAAGGCTGAGTGCGTGATCGGCCGAATCGTCATCGACGACATTCGCCCGCGCACCCCCACCGGCATGTATCCAGCCAAGGCGGTCGTCGGGGAGGCGGTCCATGTCAGCGCAGACATCTTCAGGGATGGTCACGACATCCTGGCGGCACGCGTCTGCTGGCGACCGACAGCCCAGCCGCCACGCGGCAGCGGAGCTCCCGACTGGTCGGCAGTCCCCATGCGCGAGCTGGGCAACGACCGCTGGGAGGCCGTCGTCGAGCCGAACGTGGTCGGCCTCCACGACCTGGTGGTCGAGGCCTGGACCGACCGCCTGGCCACCTGGCGGCACCGGGCAACGGTGAAGCGGGACGCGGGCGACGACCTGTCCGTGGAGCTCGAGGAGGGGGCCCGCCTGCTGGAAGAGCGGGCGGAGGACGGCGACCCAGGGCACCGGACATCGCTGCGGGACCCCGCTGGCGTCCTGCGAGAGGCAGTTGACGCCCTGCGCGCCACGAAGGCACCCCTCGAGCGAAGACTGGGCCCCGCCTTCGACTCTGAGCTGACCGGGCTGTTGGCGGGACCCGACGGGACGCCCGATCGCACCAGGTCCCCGACCGTGCCTCTGTGGGTCGACCGGCCGCGGGCGTTGGTGGGGGCCTGGTACGAGCTGTTCCCCCGTTCGGAGGGCGGCCTCGCCGGAGCGGTGAAGCGTCTGGATGCCGTGGCCGAGATGGGCTTCGACGTCGTCTACCTGCCCCCGATCCACCCCATCGGGACCACGAGCCGCAAGGGCGCGGACAACACCCTGGAGCCCCGGCCCGGCGATCCCGGGAGTCCCTGGGCGATCGGCGGGCCCGAAGGAGGGCACACCGCCGTGGCGCCCGAGCTGGGCACGGTTGCCGACCTCCAGGAGCTCATGGCCCGAGCGGGCGAGCTCGGGATCGAGATCGCCCTCGACTACGCGCTCCAGTGCTCGCCGGACCACCCGTGGGTCCGCGAGCATCCAGAGTGGTTCCACCACCGATCCGACGGGTCGATCGCCTACGCCGAGAACCCGCCGAAGAAGTACCAGGACATCTATCCCATCAACTTCTGGCCCTCGTCGGAGGCCGACCGCTGGTCCCTGTGGGAGGCGTGCCGGGGCATCGTCGAGCACTGGATCGAGGTGGGGATACGGATCTTCCGGGTCGACAACCCGCACACCAAGCCGATGGCGCTCTGGGAGTGGCTCATCCCGACGGTGAGGGCCGGCCACCCCGACGTGATCTTCCTCGCCGAAGCCTTCACCCGGCCCAAGGTCATGGCCAAGCTGGCCGAGGTCGGGTTCTCCCAGAGCTACACCTACTTCACGTGGCGGAACGATGCGGGGGAGCTCACCGAGTACCTGCGGGAGCTCACGGCTGGGCCCCTGGCCGACTACATGCGACCCAGCTTCTGGCCCAACACGCCCGACATCCTCGCTGGACCGCTCCGTCGGGGCCCGCCGGCCGCGTTCAAGATGCGACTGGTGCTGGCGGCCACCATGGTCCCGTCCTATGGGATCTACAGCGGCTACGAGCTGTTCGAGAACGAGCCGGCGTCCGACGCCAACGAGGAGTACGGCCACTCGGAGAAGTACGAGATCAAGCGGCGGGACTGGTCGCGCCCCGACTCCCTGGCGCCATGGATCGGTTTGGTCAACTCCATCCGGCACCGCCATCCAGCCTTCTGGCGGCTTCGGAACCTCACGTTCCATCAGAGCAGCAACACGCGGATCCTCGCCTACTCCAAGCACACCGAAGATCGAAGCGACGTCGTGCTGATGGTGGTGAACCTCGAGCCGTGGACGACCCACGAGGCCACCCTCGGGCTGGACCTGGGAGTCCTGGGCCTGCCCGACGACGGACTGTTCGAGGTGGTGGACGAGCTGACCGGGAAGGTCTTCGGCTGGAGCGGCCCCAACCCCTATGTGCGACTCGACCCGAGCCAGCAGCCGGCTCACGTCCTGCATCTGCGGACGCGCCCGTGAGCGCAACGCGCCGGCGCGGCCGCTCCAGCGGGAGCGGCTCGCGACCTTCACGCCTGGCCGACGATCCCCGGTGGTACCAGCGGGCGGTGTTCTACGAGGTGGTCCCGCGCGGCTTCTACGACGCCAACAACGACGGCACCGGCGACCTCGCGGGGATCGTGGACAAGCTCGAGTACCTGAGCTGGCTGGGTGTCGACTGCATCTGGCTACTGCCCTTCTACCAGTCGCCTCTTCGTGACGGCGGGTACGACATCAGCGACTTCTTCGCCGTCCACCCTGACTACGGCGACCTGGGTGACGCCGTCCACCTCGTCGAGCAGGCCCACCGGCGGGGCCTGCGGGTCATCGCCGATCTGGTCATGAACCACACCAGCGACCAGCACCCCTGGTTCGTCGAGTCCCGACAGGACCGCACCAACGACCGGGCCGACTGGTACGTCTGGAGCGATGACGATCAGCTCTGGCCGGAAGCCCGAGTGATCTTCGTCGACACCGAGAAGTCCAACTGGACCTGGGACCCCCAGCGCCAGCAGTACTACTGGCACCGGTTCTTCTCTCACCAGCCCGACCTCAACTACGACTGCCCCGAGGTGGCCGACGCCATGCTCGACGTGGTCCGGTTCTGGCTGGACATCGGGCTGGACGGGTTCCGCCTCGACGCCGTGCCGTACCTCTACGAGCGGGACGGCACCAACTGCGAGAACCTCCCCGCGACCCACGGGTACCTCAAGCGGCTGCGCAAGGAGATCGACGCCAGCCACCCCAACAAGGTCCTACTGGCCGAGGCCAACCAGTGGCCCGCCGATGTGGTCGACTACTTCGGCAACGGCGACGAGTGTCACATGTGCTTCCATTTTCCGGTCATGCCCCGGATGTTCATGTCGGTGCGGCGGGAGCAGCGCTTCCCGATGACCGAGATCCTGGCCCAGACGCCGGACATCCCCGACGGCTCCCAGTGGGGGATCTTCCTGCGCAACCACGACGAGCTGACCCTGGAGATGGTCACCGACGAAGAGCGCGACTATATGTACGGGGAGTACGCCAAGGACCCCCGCATGAAGCGCAACATCGGCATCGGTCGACGGTTGGCCCCGCTGGTGGACAACGACCGGCGGCTCGCCGAGCTCATGCACGCCATGCTCTTCTCGATGCCTGGCAGCCCGATCCTGTATTACGGGGACGAGCTGATGATGGGCGACAACATCTACCTGGGGGATCGGGATGGGGTCCGTACGCCCATGCAGTGGACGCCCGACCGCAACGCGGGCTTCAGTCGAGCCGATTTCGCCCAGCTGTACCTGCCGCCTCTCATGGACCCGGTCTACGGCTTCCAGGCCGTGAACATCGAGGCGGGCATGCGGAACCCGAGCTCGTTCCTGCACTGGCTGCGACGCCTCCTCGAAGTGCGCAAGCAGCACTCGCTCTTCGGCACCGGCACCTTCGAGGTCCTGCCGGCCGAGAATCCGTCCGTGCTGGCCTATGTGCGGACCCCTCGAGAAGCTCCCGACGAGCAGCGCGACACAGCCGAACGCACGGGGGCGGAGACGGTCCTCTGCGTGCACAACCTCAGCCGCTTCGCCCAGCCCGCCGAGCTGGCCCTGGGGCGCTGGGAAGGGAGGAACCCCATGGAGATGCTCGGCCGGGTGCCGTTTCCGAAGATCGGCGCCCTGCCCTACTTCGTCACCCTCGGTCCCTACGGGTTCTACTGGTTCGAGCTGGTCGATCCCGGGCCGCAGGACCCATCGTGACCAGCCCTGGGGAGACCGAGCTCGAGGTGCTGGCGGGGTACCTGGGCCCGTTCTTCGAGCGGCAGCGGTGGTTCGCCCGGAGCGAGCACGAGGGGGTCGAGCCGCGAATCGTCGAGGCCGAGGTGATCCGGCCCGGCCGACCCCGCCTCACCGACCTCGTCGTGGACGCTGGCGGCGCGACCTACCACGTGCTCGTCGGTGTGCGCGAGGAGCAGGAGGCGCTCGGCATCCTGCGCGGGCAGGAGCACGCCATCCTCGGGTCGCTCGAGGACGGCGACGGACCCGCGCTCGCCTACGGCGCGCTGGCCGACCCCGAGCTCGCCCTCGAGCTGCTCGAAATTGTCTCGGGTGGCAACCAGAAGGCCACCCGCGTACGGTCCGTGGGCGCGGAGCAGTCGAACACCTCGTTGGTCTACGACGACCGGCTGATCATGAAGGTGTTCCGCCGCCTCCAGTCGGGTCCCAACCCGGACGTCGAGGTCACCCTCGCCCTCGACGAGGTCGGGTTCAACCACGTCGCCGCGCCAGTGGCGGTCTGGCGCCGGGACCCGTGGGACCTGGCGCTGGTCCAGGAGTACCTCGCCGGTGGCAGCGAGGGGTGGGCGCTGGCTCTCACCTCGTTGCGGGACTTGTACGCGTCGGAGCCCGACACGCGTCCCGAGGCGGCGGGCGGCGACTTCGGGGACGAGGCTCGGCGCCTCGGGGAGATGACGGCCAAGCTGCACCTGGCCCTGGCTGACGCGTTCGGACGACACCCGGCCGAGCCAGCGGAGTGGGCGCAATCCATCCAGCAGCAGCTGGAAGCCGTACCGGCGTCCGAGGAGGTGGCTGGTCCCGCCCTGGGTTCGATCCTCGACGACCTGCGGGCAGTGCGCGACCCGGGGGTCGCCATCCGGCTGCACGGCGACTACCACCTGGGCCAGGTCATGCGGGGCGAGGTGGGGTGGTACGTGCTCGACTTCGAGGGCGAGCCGGCGCGGCCGCTGGCCGAGCGTCGTCAGGTCCGCTCACCCCTCCGGGACGTGGCCGGGATGCTGCGCTCCTTCCAGTACGCCACGGCCCTGGCCGCCGAGGAGCGCGGACCCGCCGGACAGGCTGACGTGGCCGAGCTGGCGGTGGCGTGGGAGCAGCGCAACCGGCGGGCGTTTCTTGACGGCTACGGTTCGCTCGGACAGGTGAGCGAGCTGGTGCCGAGCGGCGCCGATTTCGAGGCGGTGCTCGCCGCCTTCGAGCTGGAGAAGGCGGCCTACGAGCTCTGCTACGAGCTCGCCTATCGGCCGGCGTGGGCGCACATTCCCCGTGAGGCGCTCGTACGGCTACGAGGAGAAGCATGACCATGGTCACCGAAACGGGCGGACCGGCAGGCCCACCCAGCGAGCTCGATCGCCTCCTCAACGGTGAGCACGCCGATCCTCACCGGCTCCTCGGACCGCACGGGTCCACGATCCTGGCCCTGCGGCCGGACGCCTCGGCCGTCCGGCTGGTGCTGCACGACGGCCGAACGGTCGACATGACCAGACTCCGTCCTGGTGGGCTGTTCCTCGCCGATCTCCGCGACATGGACGGGTACGTGATCGAGGCCGACTTCGAGGGTGGCGCGACGGTGCGCTACGACGATCCGTACCGGTTCTGGCCGACGCTCGGGGAGATGGACCTCCACCTCCTCGGGGAGGGGCACCATCACCGGCTGTGGGAGGTGCTCGGCGCCCGCCGCCGCGAGCACCAGGGCGTCTGGGGTACGGCCTTCGCCGTGTGGGCCCCCGCCGCCCGGTCGGTGCGCCTGGTCGGCGACTTCAACGGCTGGGACGGTCGGGTCCACCCCATGCGCTCGCTCGGGTCGTCCGGTGTGTGGGAGCTGTTCGTCCCTGGCGTCGAGGCCGGATCGCGCTACAAGTACGAGATCCTTACGGCCGATCGACAGCTGCGGCTCAAGGCTGATCCGATGGCCAGGCAGGCCGAGGTCCCCCCCGCCACCGACAGCGTGGTCCCGGATCCACAGCCCTACGCGTGGTCCGACAGCAAGTGGATGGAGACACGCGGGGCGTTGGGCTGGCTCGACCGACCGCTCCTGATCTACGAGATGCACGCCGGCTCGTGGCGACGCGGGCCCGACGAGGAGCCCCTGAGCTACCTCGATCTGGCCGCCGAGCTCCCCCGCTACGTGCGCGACATGGGCTTCACCCACGTCGAGCTCATGCCCCTGGCCGAGCACCCCTTCGGAGGGTCGTGGGGCTACCAGGTCTCCTCGTACTACGCCCCGACCGGCCGCTACGGCAGCCCGGACGGGCTCAAGGCGCTCGTCGACGCCCTCCACGGCGCCGACATCGGGGTGGTCGTCGACTGGGTCCCGGCCCACTTCCCCCGCGACGACTGGGCCCTGGCCCGCTTCGACGGCAGCGCGGTGTACGAGCACGACGACCCTCGCCGCGGGAGCCATCCCGACTGGGGCACCCTCGTGTTCAACCTCGGACGCAACGAGGTCCGCAACTTCCTGGTCGCCAACGCCCTTTACTGGCTCGAGGAGTTCCATGTCGACGGGCTGCGCGTGGATGCCGTGGCCTCGATGCTCTACCTGGACTACTCGCGGCGAGAGGGCGAGTGGGTCCCCAATGTCTTCGGGGGACGCGAGGACCTCGAGGCGGTCAGCTTCCTCAAGGAGATGAACGAGGTCGTCCACCGTACCCACCCGGGCGTGACGACCATCGCCGAGGAGTCGACCGCCTGGCCGGGCGTGTCCCGCCCGACCTATGTAGGAGGGCTGGGCTTCGGCCTCAAGTGGAACATGGGTTGGATGCACGACACCCTCGACTACTTCGCCAAGGAGCCCGTCCACCGTCGGTATCACCATGACCAGCTGACCTTCGGGCTCGTGTACGCGTTCAGCGAGAACTTCGTCCTGCCCCTCTCCCACGACGAGGTGGTGCACGGCAAGGGCTCGCTGCTTCGGAAGATGCCAGGCGACCGCTGGCAGCAGCTGGCCAACCTTCGCGCCCTGCTGGCCTGGATGTGGGCCCATCCGGGCAAGCAGCTGCTGTTCATGGGAGGCGAGCTGGCCCAGGAGCGGGAGTGGTCACACGACACCAGCCTCGACTGGCAAGCGCTCGACGACGCCGGTCACCGTGGGGTGCAGGACCTGGTCCGGGCGATCAACCGGACCTACGTCGAGCTCCCCGCCCTGTGGAAGCAGGACTTCAGCAGTGAGGGGTTCCGCTGGATCGATGCCAGCGACGTGGACAGCAACGTGCTGTCGTTCGTCCGTCTACCGGGCGGCGACCCCGCGAACGCCAGCGCGGCGGTCGTCTGCGTGGCCAACCTCTCCCCGATCCCTCGTCACGGCTACCGCGTCGGCCTGCCGCTCGGGGGGGAGTGGCGCGAGGCGGTCAACACCGACGCCACGCAGTTCGGCGGCAGCGGGGTGGGCAACGGTGGGAGCGTGCTGGCCAGCGACACCAGCTGGCACGGCCTCGACCACTCGGCGGAGCTGAACCTGCCTCCGCTCGGCGTCCTGTGGCTGTCCGCTCCGGTCAGCGAGCCGGGACGGTGAGGCGCAGCTCCTCGGCCGCCAGCTCGGGGGAGACGACATTGATGAACACGCCCGTGCCCAGCTCGAAGCCGGCGAGGGTGGTGAGCTTCGGCCACACGTGGATGTGCCAGTGGTAAGTGCCCGACAGCCGGTACGGCGCCGAGTGGAAGGCGACGTTGTAGGCGACGTCCCCGAGCCGGTCCCGCAGCTGGGCGACGGCGGCGCGTAGCGCTTGGCCGGCGGCGGCCAGGTCGGGGGGAGAGCTGCGGTGGAGGTGTGGGCCATGGGTCCGGGGTACCACGAGCATCTCGAAGGGGACCCCGCTCCAGAACGGACAGAAGACGACGACGCGCTCGTCGGCCAGCACCAACCGGTAGCGGGCCTCCTCCTCGGCGTTGAGCGCCGTGCACAGCAAGCAGTTGCCGGCGAAGCGGGCGAACCCGGCCAGCTCGTCGACCAGCTCCCGGGGGACGAACGACATCCCGAGCAGCTGGCCGTGAGGGTGCTCGATCGAAGCCCCTGCCTCACGGCCGGAGTTGACGATGGCCTGGCTGTAGCGGAGGCCCGGAGTGTTGGCGTGCTCCTCGATCCGGTCGCGGATGGCGGCCATCACCAGACTCGTCTGCGCGTCGTTGAGGTCCGCCAGGGCGGCGTCGTGCTGGGGCGAGAACACGAGCACCTCGTGGATCCCGCTGGCGGGTGCCTGGGTGAAGGTTGGCCCGAGGTGGCTCACGACCATGGGCGCGTCGCCGTCGAAGGCGGGGTAGAGGTTCGGAACGACCCGCACCAACCAGGTTCCCGTCGAGCCGTAGGTCTCGAGGGCCGGAGGCGTGGCTTCCTCGTGCCCGGGGCAGAACGGGCACGGTCGGGAGGTGTCGGCCTCGACCGACAGGGCGCGTGGCGAGAAGGCGGCTGGCCGGTCGAACCGGCCACCGCTGATCGACACCCATCGTCCGGTCATCGGATCGAGGCGCAGCTGACTCATGGACGCCCCAAAGAGGTCACGATCTCTCACGGTAGCGCTGGCGCGCGGTCTCGCGTGGGCAGGATCCGACCGCTGTGACGCGGGCCACTGTGGTTGTGCTTCACGTGCTGAGCGCCGTGGTCGGCTTCGGGGCCATCTTCGTCACTGGCGTGTACGCCGGACTGGCTCGCCGTCGCTCCAGCGAGGTGGTGCGGCGCTACTTCCGCCCGGGCCCGAACTGGGCGGCGCGCGGCGTGTACCTCGTGCCCGTGCTGGGGGTCGTGCTCGTGGAGACCAGCCACGGTGCAGACCGCTTCACTCAGCTCTGGGTGTGGGTCTCGTTGCTGCTGTGGGTGCTCGCCGCCGCGCTGGCCCAGGCCGTGGCGTGGCCCGCCGAGGCCCGCATCCAGAAGCTCGTCGTCGAGTCACCTCCGCCCGGGACTGGAGCCCGCCAGGTCGAGCTCGACCGGGTCTGCCGCCGGGTCGAGCGGGCCGCGGTGGCCATCGATCTCGTCTTCGTGGCGACGCTGGTGCTGATGCTCGCCAAGCCCGGAAGCGGAGGTTGACGCAGCTGGAGCGGCGAACAGTAGGGGATGGGCTCCATACCTGGGTCGGCCTCTCGGGCCGGTCTCGGCCGCAGCAGCGCCCTAGGCATCTCCTCCGGACCGGCCTCCCGTGCCGGTCTCGGCCGCAGCGGTGCCCGAGGCATCTCCTCCGGACCGGCCTCCCGGGCCGGTCTCGGCCCTCGAACGGCATTGGTGACCAACGTGATCGCGGTCGTCAGCATCGCCGTGGCCGTCAGCGGCCTCGGTGCCGCGGTCCGGACCTCTGCCCATGCCGCCCAGGTGCAGGCGCTCGCATCGGCCTCGATCTCGGCCCCGAGCGGGCGTGGGCTGCTCCCCGCCGTCCCGGCCCACCCGGCCCGCACGCCCGTGCCGACGCTTCCCAAGAAGCCACCTCCCGCCCCGGCGCCTCCGCCACCACCAGCGCCCGCCTCGGCGCCGCCCGCTCCGGCCCCGGTCCCCGTGGCCCAGCTCTCGCTGCCGCTGGTGGACGCCAGCCGTCGGGCGGGTTCGGGCCCGCGGGTACTCACGACCTCGGTGTGGTATCCGGCGGCGGCGGGGTCTCCTGACAACGTCGCCGCTCCGCCGGCGGCTGGCGGACCCTTCCCGCTCATCGTCTTCGCCCACGGCTTCGACGTCACGCCGGCTCCGTACGCGGACCTGCTGCGGTCCTGGGCCCGGGCCGGCTACGTGGTGGCCGCCCCCACCTTCCCCCTGACCAACCCGGGGGCGCCCGGAGGTCCGGACGAGGCCGACCTCGTGAACCAACCGGCCGACGTCCGCTTCGTGATCGATCAGCTGCTGGCGGCCGATGCCAAGCCCGGTCCGCTGGCCGGGCTCGTCGACCCGCACAAGATCGGCGTCGCCGGCCACTCCGACGGCGGGATCACCGCAGCGGAGGTCGCCTACAACACCTGCTGTCGCGACACCCGCATCTCGGCCGCCATCGTGATGGCCGGCGCCGAGATCGGCGTGCCTGGCGGCTCGTACTTCCCGCCCGGCAGCGCGCCGCTGCTCGCCATCCAGGGTGACGCCGACCACTCGAACAACCCGCAGAACAGCCGCCAGCTCTACAACAGCGACGGCGGAGGTCCCAAGTACCTCCTGGACCTTCCGGGCGCCAGCCACGAGGGCCCCTTCATGGACGGGGGCCCGGCCGCCAATGTCGTGCAGGCGTCGACGATCGACTTCCTCGGTCGCTATCTCAAGGGCGGCCCGGTCAGCCAGCTCCTGCACGACGCCTCGGTACCGGGGGTCGCTGCCATCCTGGCGCCGCTCGGCCAGAGCTGAACGGCCGGCGGCGGGGTTGGGGTCCCCGCCGCTCGGAGGAGGACGGGGATGGGGCCCCGTCCGGGGCGGCGAAGCCGCCAGAGAAAGCAGAGCGTCCGCCTACGCTGGAGGTGATGGCCGCCTACTTCGATCACGCTGCCACAACGCCCATGCGGCCCGAAGCCGTCGCCGCCATGCTGCCCTTCCTGACCGAGCGGTTCGGCAACCCCTCGGGCGTGCACGCCATCGCCCGTGCGGCGCGGACGGCGATGGACGATGCCCGCGAGTCGGTCGCCGCCGACCTCGGAGCCGAGCCCGGTCAGGTCGTGTTCACCGGCAGCGGCACCGAGGCGGACAACCTGGCCCTCGTCGGAGTCCAGCGTCGCCGCGCCGGCACCGTCGTCTGCACCGCAGTCGAGCATCACGCCGTGCTCGAGACCTGCCGGGCGCTCGGGGGACGGGTGGTGCCGGTCCGTCCCGACGGGCAGGTCGACCTGGACGCGCTGGCGGACGCCCTCGATCCCACGGTCTCGGTCGTCTCGATCATGCTCGCCAACAACGAGGTGGGCACCGTGCAACCGCTGGCGGACGCGCTGTCGCTGGTGCGGGAGCGGGCTCCCGACGCCCTGTTCCACACCGACGCCGTACAGGCCGTCCCGTGGTTGGACGTCGCGGACCTGGCGGGCGAGGCCGACCTGGTCGCCGTGAGCGCCCACAAGTTCGGCGGACCCAAGGGCGTCGGCGCCCTGGTCGTGCGGCATGGCGCGGCGCTCGACCCGATCATCCATGGCGGCGGTCAGGAGCGCGACCGTCGCAGCGGCACCCACAACGTGGCCGGCATCGTGGCGATGGCCGCGGCCCTGCGGGTGACGGTGGCGACGCGGCCCGAGGTCGTCACGTCCGTGGGTCGGCTGCGCGACCGCCTGGCCGACGGGCTGCGGGTCGCTGTTCCCGGCGCCCTCGAGACGGGCCCGCGACAGGGCAAGGTCGCCGGCAACTGTCACCTCCGCTTCCCGGGGGTCGAGAGTGAGGCGCTCCTCGTGCTGCTCGACGAGGCGGGGGTCTGTGCCTCGGCCGGCTCGGCCTGTGCCAGCGGCGCCATGGAGCCCAGCCACGTGCTGGTGGCCATGGGCCTGAGCGCCGACGAGGCCAACTCCAGCGTGCGACTGTCCCTCGGTGCCGGCTCGATCGGGGAGGACGTGGACCTCGCCCTCGAGGTCGTCCCCAAGGCTGTCGCCGACCTGCGAGGCTGACGACGTGCGGGTGTTGGTGGCGATGTCGGGCGGGGTCGACTCGTCGGTGGCGGCGGCGCTGCTGGTCGAGGCGGGACACGACGTGGTGGGCGCCACCATGAAGCTCTGGGGCGGGCCCAGCGACGCGGGGTGCTGCTCGGTGGACGACGTCGAGGACGCCCGCCGCGTCGCGGCCCAGGTCGGGATCGTGCATCGGGTCTTCAACTTCAGCGACGACTTCGAGGCCCGGGTGGTGGATCACTATGTGGCCGCCCACGCCGCGGGAGCCACGCCCAACCCCTGCATCGAGTGCAACCGGCACCTCAAGTTCCGTCGCTTCCTCGACCGCGCCGTCAAGTTGGGCTTCGACGCCGTGGCCACTGGTCACCACGCGCGCGTCGTCGCCGAGCGGGGACGGTGGCGGCTGCGTCGCGGCGCCGACCGGACGAAGGACCAGTCCTACGTCCTGTCGGTGCTGGGCCAGGACCAGCTGGCGCGCACCCTGCTGCCGGTGGGTGACCTGACCAAGGCCGACGTGCGCGCCCGGGCGTCCGAGCTCGGGCTGCGGACGGCGGCCAAGCCCGACAGCCAGGAGGTGTGCTTCATCTCCGCCGGTGGCGGCAGGGCCGCGTTCCTGGGCGAGCGGTTGCCGCTGCATGCCGGTCGGGTGATCAATGCCGACTCGGGCGCCGAGGTCGGATCGGTCGACGCCGTGGAGCTGGTGACGATCGGCCAGCGTCGGGGCCTGGGTGGGGGCGGCGGGGGCGACGGCAGCCGCCGCTATGTGGTCAGTGTCGACCACGCAACCTCCACGGTCGTGGTCGGGTCCCACGCCGACCTGCTGACCGAGGGCACGGCGCTGCGCGACCTGACCTGGGTCGACCGCGCCGTGAGCGCGGGCACTGAGGTGCGAGCCCAGGTCAGCGCCCACGGTCGAGCCGTTCCCGCCACATTCGAGGGAGACCGGCTCAGGTGGTCCGCGCCGCAGCGTCGGGTGGCGCCCGGTCAGACGGTCGCCTTCTATGACGGTGACGCGGTGGTGGGCGCGGGGCTGGCGGCGTAGCCGACGATGAGTTCCGATCGGCCTCTCGACACGGACCCCGCCGATCGGGTGAATGAGCTTCGCCGGCTGGTCGAGCACCACAATCACCGCTACCACGTTCTCGACGCCCCCGAGGTCAGCGACGCCGACTACGACGCCCTGATCCGGGAGCTGCGGGACCTCGAGGACACCTATCCCGAGCTGGCGGCGACCACCTCGCCAACTCGCACGGTGGGGGCACCTCCGTCGCCACTCTTCGCGCCGCTGCGGCACCGGTTGCCCATGATGAGCCTCGACAACGCCTTCTCGTTCGAGGAGCTGGTGGCGTGGGGCAAGCGAATGGAGCGCGTCATCAGCGGCGAGGTGACCTTCGCGTGCGAGCTGAAGATCGACGGTCTCGCCATCTCGATCCTGTACGAGGACGGCCGGTACAGCCGGGCGGCGACGAGAGGCGACGGCGAGACCGGTGAGGACGTCACCGCCAACGTGGCGACGGTGGGCGTGATCCCCGAGCGCCTCGACCTCGACGGCCGCAGCTGTCCGGCGGTGCTCGAGGTCAGGGGCGAGCTGTACATGCCCCTGTCGGCGTTCGAGGACCTCAACCGCCGGCAGGCCGAGTCGGGCGGGCGTCTCTTCGCCAACCCGCGCAACTCGGCGGCGGGATCACTGCGGCAGAAGGACCCGAAGATCACGGCCAGCCGCGAGCTGTCCTTCTGGGCCTACCAGCTCGGAGCGAGAGAGGGCGGGCCGCGGTTCACCCGTCACTCCGAGTCGCTCGATTTCCTTCGGCGGGCCGGGCTGCCGGTGAACCCTGAGGTCAAGGTGCTGGCGAATCTCGAGGAGGTCTTCGCCTTCTCGGAGGAATGGGAGCAGCACCGCCACGACCTCGACTACGAGATCGACGGCGTGGTCGTCAAGGTCGACGAGCTGCACCACCAGCAGGAGCTCGGCTTCACGTCGCGGGCGCCGCGCTGGGCGATCGCCTACAAGTTCCCCCCCGAGGAGCGCAGCACCAAGCTGCTGGACATCATGGTGTCGATCGGCAAGAGCGGCAAGGCAACGCCCTTCGCCAAGCTGGAGCCGGTGGTCGTGGGTGGCTCGACGGTAGGCCTGGCCACGCTGCACAACGAGGACCAGGTGGCGCTCAAGGACGTGCGCCCTGGTGACACCGTGATGGTGCGCAAGGCGGGCGACGTCATCCCCGAGGTCGTCGGCCCGGTGCTGTCGTTGCGCCCGAAGCGGCTGCGGGCGTGGCGCTTTCCTGACACCTGTCCGGCCTGCGGCCGCCCGCTGTCCCGGCTGGAGGGAGAGAGCGACACCTTCTGCACCAACGCCGAGTGCCCGGCGCAGCGGGTCCAGCGCATCGCCCACTTCGGGTCCCGCTCGGGGATGGACATCGAAGGCCTGGGGGAGCAGCGGGTGACCTTGTTCGTGGAGCTCGGCCTGCTCGAGGACGCCGGTGACATCTACTCACTCACCGCCGAACCCCTCCTCGAGCTCGAGGGCTTCGGACAGCAGTCGGTCGCCAACCTCCTCGGTGCCATCGAGGCGTCGAAGGGGCGGCCCCTCGACCGGCTGCTCACGGCCTTGAGCATCCGCCACCTGGGCGACACGGGCTCGGTGGCCCTGGCCCGGGCGCTCGGTCATCTCGATGGCATCATGGCCGCGACTCCCGAGGAGCTGGCGGCCGTGGATGGCGTGGGGCCCAAGATCGCGGCCAGCGTCCATCAGTTCCTGGCGCTCCCCGCCAATCGCGTCGTGATCGACAAGTTGCGCGCCGCTGGCGTGAACTTCGAAGGCCCGGCGGCCCCGTCAGTGCCCCAGAACCTCGCCGGTCAGTCGGTCGTGGTGACGGGCACCCTCGAGGGTTGGTCCCGCGAGGACGCTGAGGCCGCCATCAAGGTCCGGGGCGGCAAGGCGCCCGGGAGCGTGTCCAAGCGGAGCACGGCCCTGGTGCTCGGCGAGGCCCCCGGCGCATCGAAGCTGGCCCAGGCTCGGGACCTCGGCATCCCGATCCTCGACGAGGCCGCCTTCGCGCGCCTGCTCGAGACAGGCGAGCTTCCAACCTAGAGCGGTGAGGGAGCGGCACGCCGAGGCACCGCGCCGGCCGGAACCCGCCCGGATCGCCGGTGTCATCCGGGCGGTCGGCCCCGGGGGATACCCTGTCGTCGGTGTCGACGCCCCGCCTCGCCGACCGCGTGGGCCGCGTCCTCGGCGACCGGTTCCGCCTCGTCTCGCCGATTGGTAGCGGGGCCTCGGCGCACGTCTTCCTCGCCCAGGACGTGGTCCTGGGGCGGCGCGTGGCCGTGAAGGTGCTCCACCCGGCGCTTGCCGGCGACCTGCCGTTCCTGCGCCGCTTCCGAGCCGAGGCGCAGGCGGCGGCGACGCTCAACCACCCCCACATCACGCAGATCTTCGACTGGGGCGAGGACGACGACGGGCCCTATCTCGTGCTCGAGTACCTCGGCGGGGGAAGCCTGCGCGACATGCTCGACGCCGGACACCGGCTGACCCCGGCGCAGGCGGCGGCCGTGGGTGCCCAGGCGGCCGAGGCGCTCGACTACGCCCATCGGAGAGGCCTCGTCCACCGGGACGTGAAGCCGGCCAACTTCTTGTTCGGGGAGGAGGGAAGGCTACGCGTCGCCGACTTCGGTCTGGCCCGGGCCCTGAGTGAGGCGGCTTGGACCGAGCCCATCGGGGCGATGCTCGGCACGGCCCGCTACGCCTCGCCCGAGCAGGTCGAGGGGCACCGCGTGGACGGGCGGGCCGATGTCTACTCGTTGTCGCTCGTCCTCATCGAGGTCGTGACCGGGCAGGTCCCGTTCGCCGCTGACACCACTATCGCGACGCTCATGGCGCGCGTCGGTGCCGTCGTGCGGGCGCCCGCCGCCCTCGGCCCGCTCGGGCCCGTTCTCGAGCAGGCCGCTGCTCCCGATCCCGACGCGCGATTCGACGCCCACGAGCTGGCCTCGAGCCTGGGTCAGCTCTCCTCTCAGCTGCCACCTCCGGCTCTGCTGCCACTCGCCCCACCGGGCCCGGGCGGTGTGATGTACGACGGCGATGTCGGAGGCGACACCGACCTGGGCGTGACCAACCTGGGCGCGGCGCGATCGACCGCTCCTCCGACCGCGCCCCCCTCCGCCCCGGCGGCGCCGCACGACACGAGGCCCCGCCCCCGCCGGCGCCGGCGGTGGCCCATCATCGTGCTCGCCACGCTGCTCGTCCTCGGAGGGGCGGCCGCGGCGCTGCTCACCACGAACGTGCTCGGTAGCGGGCCCCCGAGCCGCGCCGTGCCGTCCCTGACCGGCGCCGACGCGACGACGGCGGAGCATCTGTTGAGCAAGGCCGGCCTGCGCTGGCGGCTCACCACTGCCCCGAGTGAGGACGTGCCCGGCTCCGGGGTGGTCAGCTGGGCGCCGAGCCAGGGCCTCCAACGGCAGGGGACCGTGGTGACCGTGGTCGTCTCCAGTGGCCCAGCTCCGCGCGTGGTTCCCGATCTGACCGGTGCGTCCTACTCCGACGCCGTGTCCAAGCTCCAGGGCCTTCGGCTGGTGCCGGCCCGGCAGAACGCCTTCAGCGACACGGTGGCCCAGGACAACGTCATCTCCACCACGCCGGCACCTGGGACGTCAGTCGGCCGGGACACCTCGGTCACCCTTGTCGTCTCGGCCGGACCCGACATGGTGACCGTGCCCGAGGTGCTGGGCGCCAGCGTTGCCGGCGCCACCAGGTCGCTGCAGGGGGCCGGGCTCAAGGTGGCCAACGTCTTCGGCTTTTCCAGCGGCCGGGTGTTCTTCACCAGCCCTCCGGCTGGGAGCCGCGTGCACCGCGGCTCGAGCGTGAACCTCTACACCCTCTGAGAACCCTCCGCTTGACCCCGGCCGGGCGGGCTGACAACGTGCGAGGCAGGATCGCAGCCGGCGGAAGCCGGCTCTAGAGAGAGGGAAGGTTGCGACATGGGTGCGCTCGACGGACGGGTGGCCATCATCACCGGGGCAGGCCGGGGCATCGGACGCGAGCACTCGCTGCTGTTCGCCCAGGAAGGGGCGAAGGTCGTGGTGAACGACCTCGGTGGCGCCATCGACGGCTCGGGCGATGACCGGAGCCCGGCCCAGCAGGTGGTGGACGAGATCAAGTCCGCCGGTGGCGAGGCGGTGGCCAACGCGGACGACGTGGCCGATTGGGAAGGTGGTCGGCGGCTGATCAACGCCGCCGTCGAGGCGTTCGGTGACGTCAACGTGCTCATCAACAACGCGGGCATCCTCCGGGACAGGATGTTGGTGAGCATGGAGGAGGCGGAGTGGGACGCGGTCATCCACGTCCACCTGAAGGGTCACTTCGTGCCGACTCATTGGGCTGCGAACCACTGGCGGGAGCAGTCGAAGGCGGGCAAGGACGTCGACGCCGCCATCGTCAACACCTCGTCGACGTCGGGGCTGATCGGCAACCCGGGTCAGGCCAACTACGGGGCGGCCAAGGCGGGGATCGCCGCCTTTACCATCATCGCCGCCCAGGAGCTGCAGCGCTACGGCGTCCGGGTCAACGCCATCGCGCCCGCGGCCCGTACACGCATGACCGAGGCGACTCCCGGTCTCAGTGAGGTGGTGAAGGCGCCCACGGACACCGCCAAGTTCGACGTGTGGGACCCCGCCAACGTCTCACCGCTGGTCGCCTACCTGGCCTCGGAGTCCTGTCCCGCGACCGGCAAGGTGTTCCTCGTCCAGGGCGGCAAGGTGCAGACCTTCCAGCCGTGGACACTCACCGAGATGATCGACAAGAACGACCGCTGGACGGTGGCGGAGCTGCAGAGCGAGATGAAGCAGCTCCTCGGCTGACGGGTGGCGATGCGCGCGGACGAGGACTGAATGTCAGCCCGCACGGAACGCCTGTGGCGGTACTAGTCCGTCGTAGCTACGGGCCATTTGGCCCTCGCACGTCGAGCCGGCGACCGGATATGATTGGGTGGGCCCAGGGCCCTGGGGGGTGGCGAGCTGAGGCAGTGTTCCCCAGCCGCTGCCGGTGCCGCCGCCCCCCAGGACCCTGGGTCTTCTGCGTGAGGACGTCGGCGACCGCGACCAGGCCTACTCCGTGATCTCTTTGATCCGCCCCGCCAGCTCGAGTGTGCCCGGATCGGGTGGGGTCGCCTGCATGGCCATCAACTTGGTCACGTCCCCCTCGACCTTGATCTTGCCGGCCATGAACGCCTGCATCCCGGCCTGGGGATTGCCCTCCACGAAGATGGCCTTGGCCGTCGCGTAGTCGAGTGTCACCTGCAGATCGGGGCCCTCCAGGTGCCCGAGCTCGATCTCCAGCTCTCCGGTCGTGGTGTCCACGTGGGCGTTTATCGTCCCGTCGCCGAAGGGGACCTCGGTGATCACCTGGTTGAGGCGCATGACGTGCGCCGTCAGGGGGACCTTGCCGCGATAGTCCTCGCGGATGGTCTTGGCCGCCTCGACCCATTGGGGGCTGAGGAACGGGTACTTGGCCACGGTGGGAAACTCCCTTGCTGGCGGGCACGTTGGCTGTCGTCCGGGCTGGCCTCCCCAGCCAGCCGTCGACGAGGCACGATAGCCGTGTGGGCAGCGGCGAGCCGTAGGATGGACCTCGTGCCCTCCGTTTCAGGTCGTGTCGAGCGGCTGGAGTCGCGCCAGCGCCATCCGAAGTGGCAGCATCTCCCCTTCCGGATCGAGATGTCGGAGTGCATCAACTGCGACACCTGCATCCGTCACTGTCCGCCCCAGTTCGGTGCCATCTTCAACCACGGGATAGACGTGATCATCGTCCCCGAGCTGTGCTCCGGCTGTGGGAAGTGCCTCGACCCCTGCCCGGTCGACTGCATCTACGAGGACCCTGACTGGCAGCCCGCGCCGGAGGACTGGTGGGCTGAGCAGCGTCGGGACGACCCGTACCGATGACAGCCCCGATCCTGTCCGGGGCCGAGCCCTGGTCCGCCCCAGGGGGACCCGACGGCGCCCTCGTTCTCCACGGGTTCACCGGCAACCCGCAGTCGATGCGCGGTCTGGCCGAGGCCCTGGCCGGTGCCGGGCTCGCCGTCGAGCTGCCGCTGCTCCCTGGTCACGGGACGTCGATCGAGGACATGCTGCCCACCCGCTGGACGGACTGGTCGACGGCTGCTGAGGACGTGTACGCCGACCTCGCCGGCCGGAGCCGACGAGTCATCGTCGCCGGCCTGTCGATGGGCGGCACCCTCTCTGTCTGGCTGGCGACGCGCCATACCGAGATGGCCGGCCTGGTCCTGATCAACCCGTTGATCGAGCCCCCTGCGGAGAGCTTCCGGGAGATCCTGCGGGGCGCGCTCGACGCCGGCACCGAGACGATGCCGGGCATCGGCTCCGACATCGCCCTCGAGGGCGTCGAGGAGCTCGCGTACGCCGGCTCGCCCGTCGCCTCGATGCTCTCCATGATGGAGGCCACCGACGCCATCGCGGCAGACCTGGGCCGCGTCCGCTGCCCGGTGCTGCTGTTCTCGAGTCGCCAGGACCACGTCGTGCCCTCGGCGTCGGGTGACGTGCTCGCCGCGGGGGTTGGTGGTCCCATCGAGCGGATCTGGCTCGAGCACAGCTACCACGTGGCGACCCTCGACCATGATCGAGGTCTGATCGAGGCACGCGCCGTCGAGTTCGCCGCCAAGGTCACTGCCCAGGGCCCTTCCGCGGCCGGCCGGGGAGCCCGGCCCATCGACGCGAAATAGATCAAAAGGCCCTTGCCACCGCGGGCGCTTCGTGGTCTGCTGTCGGCCGGGGACGAAGGGGGGAGTTATGCGGTTCATGCAGATCATCGAGATGCGGACCAGCCGGCGGGACGAGGTCCAAGCGATGCTCGACGAGTGGAGGACGACCACCGCCGGCCGCCGAACTGCACAGCGGGCGGTCACGGGTCGGGACCACGACCGGGAGGACGTCTTCATCACGGTGGTCGAGTTCCCGTCCTACGAGGCCGCCATGGCGAACTCCGACCTGCCCGAGACCAGGGAGCTGGCCGAGGGGCTGGCCAAGCTCTGCGACGAGCCGCCGACCTTCCGCAACCTCGACATCATCCGCCAGGACGACCTCTAGCGGCTCGGCGCCGGGCCCCGAAATCACGGCTGGGCGTCCTCGGGGCTGCCCTACGATGCCCACATGGCCGGACGCATCACTCGGGCTGACGTGGTCCACGTGGCCACGCTCGCCCGTCTGGAGCTGACCGAAGAGGAGCTGGATCGTTACGTCGACCAGCTCGGTGCCGTGCTGGAGCACGCCGCGGACGTGGCTGCCCTCGATACCAGCGGTGTGCCGCCGACTGCTCACCCGCTGCCGATGGAGAACGTCCTGCGGGAGGACGTGGCCCGGCCGAGCCTCGATCGCGACGAGGTCCTGCGCGAGGCACCCGACACCGACGGCACCCGGTTCCGCGTGCCCCGCATCCTGGGTGAGGAGCCGTGAGCGAGGCGGTACTCGCCCTCGCCCAGGCCGTGCGTCACGGCGACCGCTCGGCCCGGGAGCTGACGGAGGAGCGCCTCGCTGCCATCGCCACTGCCGAGCCCGAGGTGCACGCCTTCAACCTGGTCACGGCGGACGCCGCCCGGGCCGAGGCGGACGAGGTCGATCGCCGCGTGGCGGCGGGCGAGGACGTCGGTCCGCTGGCGGGCCTGCCGGTCGCTCTCAAGGACAACATCTGCACGAGGGGCGTGCCCACCACGTGCTCCTCCCGGATTCTCGACGGGTGGCGGCCGCCGTATGACGCCACGGTGGTCACCCGGCTGCGATCGGCGGGCGCCGTGATCGTGGGCAAGACGAACCTGGACGAGTTCGCCATGGGGTCCTCGACCGAGAACTCGGCCTTCGGTCCCACCCGCAATCCCCACGATCCCAGCCGGGTGCCCGGGGGATCGAGCGGTGGGAGCGCGGCGGCGGTGGCAGCTGGCTTCGTCCCGATGGCCCTGGGGTCCGACACTGGCGGCTCGATCCGTCAGCCGGCCGCCCTGTGTGGAGTGGTGGGCGTCAAGCCCACCTACGGCGTCGTCTCTCGCTACGGGCTCGTGGCTTTCGCCAGCTCCCTCGACCAGATCGGGCCGCTGACGGGCAGCGTCGCCGACGCGGCCGCCTTACTGGAGGTCGTCGCCGGGCACGATCCCGAGGACTCGACCTCGTTGGCCGAGCCCGCGCCGACGGTGACGTCCGTGCTCGGCGACGGTGTCGACGGAATGAGAGTCGGCGTGGTCGCGGAGCTGATCGACGGCGTGGCCCCGGACGTGGCCGCCCGGGTCCGCCAGGCGGCCGACGCCTTGTCCTCGGCCGGCGCTCGGGTGGACGAGGCGTCGGTACCCGCGGCGGTCCACGGCCTGTCTGCCTACTACCTGATCGCCCCGGCCGAGGCCTCCTCGAACCTGGCCCGCTACGACGGCGTCCGCTATGGGCTGCGGGTCGAGGCGCCCGACATCACGGCCATGTACACCGCGACGCGCTCGGCCGGTTTCGGGTCCGAGGTGAAGCGACGGATCATGCTCGGGACCTACGCCCTGTCGGCGGGCTACTACGACGCGTACTACGGACAGGCCCAGCGGGTGCGGACGCTCATCATCCGGTCGTTCGACGCCGCCTATGCCCGCTTCGACGCTCTCCTCGCCCCGACGACTCCGACGACTGCCTTCGCCCTTGGAGCCAAGACGGCCGATCCGCTGGCCATGTACCTCACTGACGTATGCACCGTCCCGTCGAGCCTCGCCGGTCACCCGGCCATGAGCGTGCCATTCGGATCGGGCGACGACGGGATGCCCGTCGGCGTGCAGGTCCTGGCGCCGGCTCGCGGTGAGGCCGTGATGTTCCGTGTCGGCGCCGCGCTCGAGGCCTTGGCACCCGGCCCGACAGGTGTCGACGCGGTTCGCTCGCGCCGGGAGGCCGTGCGGTGAGCAGGGAGTGGGAGATGGTCGTGGGCCTCGAGGTCCACTGCGAGCTGTCCACGGCCACGAAGTTGTTCTGCTCGTCCCGGAACGTCTTCGGCGACGAGCCCAACACCAACGTGTGTCCGGTGTGCCTCGGACTCCCGGGCTCGTTGCCCGTGCTCAACGCCGGCGCCGTGGAGCTGGCGATGCGGGTCGGCGACGCCTTGCACTGCGAGATCCGCCCGTCGATCTTCCACCGCAAGAACTACTTCTATCCGGACATGCCGAAGGACTACCAGATCAGCCAGTACGACGAGCCCATCAACGTCGCCGGCTGGCTTGAGCTGGCCGACGGCAGCCGCGTCGGCATCGAGCGGGCACACCTCGAGGAGGACACGGGTAAAACGACCCACGTCGGTAGGGGTGGGCGCATCCACGAGGCCACCGAGTCGCTGGTGGACTACAACCGGGCGGGGGTGCCCCTGCTCGAGATCGTCAGCGCCCCTGACATCCGCTCGGCCGACCAGGCCCGCGTCTACGTCGGCGAGCTACGGGGCATCCTCATCGCCACCGGCGCGTCGGACGCCCGCATGGAGGAGGGGTCGCTCAGGGTCGACGCCAACGTCTCGGTTCGCCCGGCCGGGAGCGCCGAGCTGGGGACCAGGGCCGAGATCAAGAACATGAACTCGCTGCGCTCGCTCGGACGAGCCATCGAGCACGAGGCCGAGCGTCAGGTCGCGCTGCTCGAGGCGGGCGAGCCCGTCGCGCAGGAGACCCGGCACTGGAACGAGGTCGAGGGGCGAACGAGCTCGCTGCGCTCCAAAGAGGAGGCCTACGACTACCGCTACTTCCCTGAGCCCGACCTGTTGCCGGTCGCGCCCGACCCCGCCTGGATCTCGAAGGTGCGGGCCTCGGCCGCCACGTTGCCGGCCGAGCGGCGGGCGCAGCTCTCGGCTGCGGCGTCTGACGACGGAAAGGCGGACGGTGAGGTCCCGGCGGGCTTGGTGGCCACCCTGGTCGAGCTCGATCTCGACGGCCTGGTGCTGGGCGCCATTGACGCCGGCGCCGAGCCCAAGCTCGCTGTCAACCGGGCCGCCAACGAGGCGGCGGCTCGCCCCGACGCCGCCCGCAAGCTCGACCCGCGCGCCTTCGCTGCGCTGCTGAGCATGGAGACGAGCGGGCGGCTGAGCGCCACCCAGGCCAAGACCGTCCTCGGCGTGATGTTGGAGGACGGTGGCGACCCGGCCGACATCGCCCGGGGCCGAGGGTTCGAGGGGCTCTCGGAGGAGGCGCTGGCGGGGGTGGTCGACTCGGTCCTGGCCGCCAACCCTGGCGAGTGGCAACGCTTCCAGGACGGCGACCCGAAGGTGTCGCAGTTCCTGGTGGGTCAGGTGATGCGGGAGACGCGGGGCAAGGCCAACGGCAAGGCGGTCATGGCCCTGCTGGCGGCGCGCAAGGGCTGAGGCCGGCCCGGGAGGTCCGGGACTACTGGCGCAGAGCTGGGTAGTAGTTCTCCGCGCCGATGGCCTTGATGTCGTCGATCCAGCAGCTGTCGTAGACGCCATTGGCCCCCTGATTGCCCGGGCTCACCAGGTTCCAGGCCTCACGGCGGTAGGTCCAGTTATCGGGCTGGAGGCGGTGCGCCTCCTTGAAGTGGGGGATTGCCGCTTCGGGCTGGCCCTGGCGGTGCAGGTGCTGGCCCAGCTCGAACTCCGCCGCTGCCCGGGCCTCGTCCATGCCCCGGGGCGCGGAGCGGCGCACCACCTCGTCGGGGTCGAGCGCCCAGGGGCTGGAAGTGCCCCGATCCACCCAATCGCCCAGCGCGGCCATGTACGCAGCAGGGTCGCTCTTGATCTTGCGGGCCTCGGCCAGCATCTCGGCCATCTCGGGCGGCAGGCTGTCGATGTCGACCTTGGCGAAGATGTCCGAGGCCGGCGATCGGCCCGGGAAGGCGGGCTCCACCGGCCGGACCAGGACGCCGTCCTCGTCGATCCACGCGCCATTGGGAACGTTGACGACACCAAGCAGCTCGTCGAGCAGGTGAGCGGGGTCGAGGAGGGAAGGGTGCTCGGGACGGGCCGCCTCGATCCAGGGCCGGGCGGCCTCAGGTCCGACCGTGTCGAGGGCGACGGTGACGATCTCGAGACCCTTCGGGTGCAGCTCCTGGCGGACCTCCTGCCACACGGGCAGGTCGAAGCGGCAGCCTCACCACGACGCCCAGGCGACGAGCAGCACCTTCTGCCCCCTCAGGCTGGACAGGGCGAGCTCGTTGCC
>DASXCO010000092.1 GCA_036491125.1 Acidimicrobiales bacterium
CTCCGTCAACGCCAGCGGGAGCTTCACACCTCCCACGAACAGTCCCTTGCCGGACTCCAGCTTGAGTTGCTGAACGGCCTTGCCCAGATCCCCGCGTACGAGTTGCGCGTTCCAATCGCCCTGCTCCAGCGTGCTCGACACCACGTCCTTCTTTGCCGCGTTGATCGTCTGGGCGAAGGGTTCCGTCCAATCAGGTCTCGCTCCCGTCGGCGCCGGCGACCGCCACGCTGATTCCATCATTTCGTAGGTCACCCGGCCAAAGAGAAGGGCATCGGCCTGGTTGATGTTCTCGACCGAGTGACGATGCAAGTCTTCGTCCGCCGGGATTGCAAGATGATCGCAACACCCGTCCAATGTGACGTTGATGGAGTACCGAAGGGGTCGCATTTCGCGAGAGTAACCGCCGATGCGGTACACCGGCGAGGTGTCGCCCTCGACCCGATCGCCAAGTCCGCGACACACCACTAGGATCTGCTGCCATGCGCGCTGCCGTCAATCTCCACATCGACGCGTCGCCCGACCAGGTCTGGGGACTCGTCGGCGACATCACGAAGATGGGCGAGTACAGCCCAGAGGTGATTGAGGCAGAGTGGATTGACGGCGGCACTGGGCCAGCGGTCGGCGCTCGTTACCGGGGCACGTAAAGCGAAACGAGAACTGGCCTGTTCTCTACTGGACCACATGCAAGATCACCGAGTGCGTGCCAGGTCAGGTGCTCGAGTTCGCGGTCATGATGCGCGAGCGGCCGGTGAACACTTGGCGCTACGAGTTTCGCGCCTCGCACGACGGAGGCACCGATGTCACCGAGTCCTTCGACCTCGGCGACAATCTCTTCACCAAGATTTGGCGCCCACTCGGCGGGTTCTTGCAGGAGCGTCGCAATCGACGCGACATGCTTCGCACTCTCGAGCAGGTCAAGGCTGTCGCTGAGCAGCCCCGCCAGCAATCTCGAACCTGAGGGCGCGAACAGTGCCCCGGCATTGGGGGACACCCGACGACCCTCATTCTGGGCCACTCGGGACCGGTCTTCGGAGGTAGTCCCGCCAGATCCGCGCGCCGGCAATGGACCTGAGCAGCATCTTTGGATATCGGGCGGGACGTCGGCGACACTGCGGTCATGCCTGATGGACCACCGCTTGCCAATCTCATCACGCTGGGCGCTCGCGACTTCCCGACGCTTCGTGACTTCTACCGTCGTCTCGGCTGGCCCCAAGTCATGGACAGCGATGATTTCGCCGCTTTCGAACTGCGAGGCGTTGTGCTCGCTGTATTCCCCCTGGCGCAGCTCGCTCGGGACGGGCGATGTGATCCTGACCCTGGCACCGGTGGGATCCGGTTCAGCATCGGGATCACGGTAGAAACAGCGCAAGCGGTGGACGCACTGGCCGACAAGATGCGCCAAGCCGGCGCCCGCGTCACAAAAGAACCAGTCGATGCTGAATTCTTCATGGGACGGTCTGCCTACCTTTGCGACCCGGAGGACAACTATTTCGAGATCGTCTGGGCGGAGCGAGACAACCCCGTTTCCGCATCGATCCGCCGTTCCGCCGGCCTCTGACTGCAACGGCGGTCCGTGTCCCGCCGCGCCTCTCATCCCGACGGGCCATGGGCGCCGCCGAGAACGCCGGCTCGTGGGCGACTTGCGAATTATGGAAGACGCTTTGCACCTGGTGGGATGGCGTCTACGGTGCTGAACATGCACGGGCCTGGGCAGGAACACGGCCAGAAGCGGTTCGACTCGGCGGCGCAGGCCGCCGAGTGGGACGCGAGGTACAGCGAGCGCGACGGAACGATGTGGAGCGGGCGGCCCAACGGGCGACTCGTTGCCGAGGCCGCCGGCCTCACCCCCGGGCGGGCACTCGACGTCGGTTGTGGCGAGGGCGCCGACTCGATCTGGCTCGCTCGGAGCGGCTGGACGGTCACCGCGATCGACATCTCCGATATCGCCGTCAGAAGGGCACGGGAGGCCGCCGATCTGGCCGAGGTCGCCGTCCACTGGGTCCGGGGGAACGCCCTGCAGGTACCCTTCGCGGCCCGGTCGTTTGACCTTTTGTCGATGCCGTACCCAGCCCTTCCCAAGACCTCCGGCGAGCCCGCCGTACGGACTTTGCTCGACACGGTGCGTCCGGGCGGGTTGCTGCTCGCCGTCTACCACGAGCTTGACGACGAGCACCGCGACCACATGAAGGCGCGGGGCGTTGACCCAGCAGACTACGTCGGTGCCGACGACCTCGGCCGGCTACTCGGCGACAACTTCACGGTCGAGCTACACGCGGTCAACCCGCGCATCGACCCACCGCCAGGCACCCCACACATCGCCGATATCACCCTGCGCGCCCGGCGTCGCTAGCCGCCGAGCGGGAGGCTCGCCCCGAACGTCGCCGTCGGATATCCCAGAATCGCGATTGACATCGGCGAGTGGACGGCTAGCGTCAGGCTCAGGCAGCCAGGCATCCGGGAGGATGTCGGCTAAAGGGAGGGGACGCCAATGAAGTACATGATCAGCTGGTTCGAACGCCCGCAAGGTTCATCCGCGGAGTATGAAAATGCCCAGAACCGGATACTTGAGGTGTTCGGTCAGTGGAAGGCGCCCGCAAATTTCAAGATCGAGCTATTCGTGGTGCGAGTAGGTGACTGGGGTGGGTACATGCTGGCGGACTGCGACGATCCGTTAGCTGTTCACAAGTTTTGCTCGACCTTTCCCGCCTTTGAGTTCCAGGCGCGACCCGTGGTTCCGGTCGAGGATGCTGTCCGCGTCGAACTCGAAGCCATGGCCTGGCGCGATGGACTGAAAGGCAAGTGATCTTCGAGAGCCGAAGAGTCCGCGTATCCGGACTACGTGGTGCGACAGTCATTGTGGGTTCGGTGATGGTCGGGTCAGCGCTACAGGACCGATGAGAATGGGGGGCGGTCAGCGTCTGTTCTGCCATGGCTGAGGTGTTCGCAACTGGAATTCAGATGGGTGAGTCCCCGCGGTGGCACGACGGACGGTTCTGGATGTGCGACTGGCTGGCCGGTGAGGTGCTGGTCTTCGACGCCGACGGGAACCGCGAGGTCGTGGCGCGGGTGAGCGGCCTGCCGTTCTCGATCGACTGGCTCCGCGACGGCCGGCTGGTCGCCACCACCCCGAGTGGGGTGGTGGCCGGCGCGGGCCTGGAGCCGTATGGCGCAACGGGTCAGCCCTTCAACGAGATCGTGGTCGATGCCGCCGGCAGGGCGTGGGTGGACATGCCTGGCTCGATGCCCTGGGAGGAGCCGCGGCCGGGGACCGTGGCCGTTGTGCAGCCCGATGGGACCAGCCGCCAGGTCGCCGAGGACGTGTGGTTCCCGAACGGGATGGCCGTACTCGGCGACGACACGCTCATTGTCGCCGAGTCGCACGGGGACCGGCTGACCGCTTGGACGATCAGCGAGTCTGGCGAGCTGATCGACCGACGGGTGTGGGCCGATCTCGGACCGGGTTCTGCTCCCGACGGCATTTGCGCGGACGCCGAGGGCGCCATCTGGTACGCCAGCGTTCCTGGACGGCGCTGCTCGCGCGTCGCCGCGGGGGGTGAGGTGCTCGACACGGTCGAGGCCGATCGAGGCTGTTTCGCTTGCATGCTCGGCGGCCACGACGGCCGCACGCTGTACATCGTGGCCAACCACTACAGCGCCAGCGGCGCCTCGGACGGCATTGTGCTCGTTCAACCGGTCGCCGTGCCGCACGCCGGGCGCCCCTGAGTACCCTGACCGCTGCCCCCAAACGCGCGCTGCTCACCCCTGGAGGCGGTGCCCCAACCGATGCCGGCTCCGGGCCGTTATCTGTGCGCCCTGGTCTGGGGCCGAAAGAACGGCTGTACGAGGGGAGTGCCGACTCGAGGAACTCATCGATCGGCGAGGCCGGGCAAGCCGTCTCGCTGACCTGAGGTTAGAACCTGAAGCGAGTCAGCCCGCCCGGCTCGGTGCCCAGGACGGCGACCGCCCCCGTGTCGACCGACCGCCGAACACCCAACCCAGGTAGGAGGTCGACCATCCGAGCTGCACCCGGGTTGTTGACTGCCCCAAACTGCCGGCAGGTGGACACGTCCTCTGCTCAGGTTGCCGGGCCAGTTGAACCGTCCGGATGGTTGCTCGGGTAGCGATCTCAACACTTGGTGCCCCGCACCAGGACACCCCGCTTGGTGAGCCATAGTGGCAGGTCGACCGTCTCGGCTCGTTCTTCCGCGATGTAGTTGTGGCGACAATAGGAGCGGACCGCCTCAACGGTCTCAAGAGGGAAGAACATGCCGTCCCACCGTTCTGTCTCGATCTTCTCGAACATCGACGCCACGATTGACGGTGCCTCCTCCGCGTCGAATGACGACGACGGATAGCCTTCGGGCACGAGTTCGCGGTCGTTATCGCGCGCCGCAGTCGACGCGTAGTAGTGGCCGCCGGACCGCAACACCCGCCGGGCCTCACCTATGGCGACAGACGGGTCGTCGACGTGATAGAGGCACCATAGGTGAGTGACGTCGGCGAAGGTTTCTTCGCGGAACGGCAGCGCGCGCATGTCGCCGAGCACCACGGGTCGGAAGGGGTTTGCCGTCAGTTGCGCCGGCGACGAGTCCAACCCCGTCCACGTAACGCTGGCGTCGAGGAGCGAAGCGAGCCGCCCGTCGCCACAGCCAATGTCGAGGACAGGCCCGCACAGTTCCGGCACAATCATCTCGTGAACATCGTGTGGAGATTCCCAAGACCGCCACCGCTCGGGATCGGAGTCGTAGTCCGGTGGGAGCGCACCCATCGGATGAAGCTTCGCGCAGAGGGATCGCCCTGCCCCAAACCCGTGTACCCGGAGGGCAGCCAAGAGTGCCCTCCAACGCCGGCCGTGGGGCGCCGATCGAGTCACCCCAGCCGTGACACTCATCACCGGGCCGGAGCGTTACCGGTCCTCGCCTCCGTCGCCGGCTTCAAGGCTTCGAGCGTCTCTTGCATGCTCTGACGGTTGAATTCCGCACGGTCAGCGACGCCCGTACGGATGGTGCTCACGAGCCTCACCGGTGCCAACCGTAGATCGACCCAGGTTTCCCTGACGCGACATCCCGTTTCGGTCTCCTCGATCATGTACTCCCAGTCGGCGATGGGCAGCAGTGGCGCTGTCACGCGGAAGGCGAAACGCCGACCAGGATCGGCCACCATCACCGTCACGAGGGTCGACCATCCGCGCCGAGCAGACCGATTGCGGCCGAGGAATCTGGCGCCAACACCCGGACCATCCCCGCCCAGCCAGCGCCCTCCGGTGCTCTCAGGGCTCCACTCGCCCATACGCGGCAGGTCGCTGATGAGGTCATACACGACGTCTGGGGAGGCGCTGACGTCCTCCGTGACGGAAACGCGATCTCGCATACCGCGGATCTTGGCATATCGGGCACCAGGTCGCTCAGGCCACCGGTCGGATGCGCCCGCGCCTGAAGGATGCCGGCCGCTGTGTGCGGTCGCTCACTCCGGCAGGAATCAAGTCGCTGGCTGGAGTATCTTCCTCGCCGAGGGGATCTTTCGGCTTGAGCTGGGAGGCCGAGGTTGACCGAACAATCTGAGCCCGCAGCGGTCGAGCAGCCGGACTGGGAGCCCGGAGCCCCGTCGGCTCGCGCCATGGCGCCGAGCGTGGTGGGCGGGGCTGTCGTCCCGCTCGCGGTGTACTACGCCGTGCGCAGCCACGTGCACGGCGACGCGACGGCACTGATGATCGCCGGTGCCCCCGCCGCCGGCTGGGTGCTCATCGAGTGGCTGCGGCGGCGGCGGGTGGACCCTATCGGTCTGATAGTGCTGTTCGGGTTCGTGGCCGGTATCGTCGCCTCGGTCGCCCTCGGTGGCGACGCCTTTGTGCTCAAGGTGAGGGACTCCGCCTTTACCGCCGTGTTCGGCGTCGCCTGCCTCTTCTCGCTTGCCTGGCGGCGACCGATCATGTTCCTCATTGGCCGCGCCTTGTCTGCCGGAAACAACCCGGACAAGGTGCGCGCCTACGACGAGATGTATGACCTGCCGACAGCACCCCGGACCTTCGCTGTCATCACCGCCTGCTGGGGGGTCGGGCTGGTCACCGAAGCAGGTCTGCGGGTCGTCCTAGCGGTGTTGTTGCCGACCGGTCCTTTCCTGGCGGCCTCGCCTGCCCTGGCCGGCATCGTCTTCGGCGGGCTGTTCGCCTTCACCGTCTGGTTCAGTAAGCGGGCACGTCGGACCGGCGAGCAGCTTTACGAAGACTCCGGCGTTGTCTTCCCGTCCGTCCCGGCGGTCGCTCCCGCCGCGGGTCGGCCTGGCGAGCCGAGCCCCTCTAGCTGATCCTCTAGCACCGAGAGCCTCACCCGCCCCTCAGGCCGGCGACCCAGAACGGGTCCTTGAGCGGTCCGCGCCGGAGGTGAGTCCGTACGCGAGGCGAGCGCCAGCGAGGGCACTGGCGCGATGTCCGGAGCACACAGAACGCGCCTGGCACCGGCGATCAGGGACGACCGTCCAGCGACCTGGGGCAGTGCGACCACGACGTGATCACGGTGCGGCCGGGGGTTGCCAACTCGGGTTGCGCCCCAGGCGAGCGAGCAGCCCGGTCTGCGGGTCAGCATCAGCTGGTACCACGACGGTTGGACCGAACATGCCGGAGGCGGCCAGCGCCTTAGGATCGTCGGGCAATCGGCTGGCGTAGCGCTCGCACAGGTCGGAATCGAGTCGCTCATCGCCACCGACGGCGCGGGCGAGATCCCACGTATGGACGAGGACGTCCTGGGTCAGTGCGCCAACGAGCGGCGCCGCGTCGAGCTCGGTCGGCGGGTTGTTGCCGACGGCT
>DASXCO010000093.1 GCA_036491125.1 Acidimicrobiales bacterium
GGCTGGATGGAAGCCGGCGGCCTGGCTGACGCCGGGGACCTTCTGGCCACGCTGCTCGCGTTCCGCTCGTTGCCTCGGTTCGGCCGCTGGACGATGCTCCTCGCCATCTCGGGCGCAGTGGCGGCCGCGGGAGTCCTGGCACCGTCGGTGGACCGACCGGAGGATCCGTCCGGCGCTGTCGTCTGAGCGACGAGCGGCGGTGACGCCTACGAGACGGCGGGCTGCAGCGGGCGGGGTTGCAGCTCGATCCACGACCGACCGGGTTGCAGCGCGATGGTTGTGCCCGACGAGTCCGTGAGCTTCATCGTGTCGTTGATGGTGTTGCGCGTCCAGGTACCTGTGATCACCTGGCCGTTGCGCAGGACGGAGGCCGGCCCAGACCCCACCACGATGACGAGTGGGTCCTCGTTACCAGCGCTGTCGAAGATCCCCGTCTTCCCGATGGCCGTCGACAGCACCACGACATCAGTCGCCGAGATACGCGATCCGTCGGCGAGCACGTCAGCCTTGCCGTTCTGAGTGCGCAGGTACGACTGCGTCGTCGGGTCCCAGGTCCACGTCACGGTGGAGCTGTTCGACATCGGGATGTTGGCGGTGACGCCGCTCGCACCCTTCGGCACGGCGGCGTTGTAGGTGAAGATCGGCTTTGGCGGGCTCGTGCTCGCGCCGGCCTTCGCCCCGGCGGCGTAGAGGTCGTTCGTCGAGGCGTACACCTGGAACGGCACCGGATGCCCCGGGAGCTGCTTGAAGGCCGAACTACCTGCGTCGAAGGACACCAACGTTGCCGTGGACTCGGCCTTGACCGGTGCGATCTCACCTGCGGCCGCGCCGGAGTAGGCGAAGATGCCCCCGCCCAGCTGGCGCAGCAGTGCCGCGTCGACCGGACGAGCCGATCTGATCGGGCCGACCTGGGTCGCGTTCTGGGACTGGTACGTGGCCAGCACCCGCGTGAGGCCGCCCTCGACGAGGGCGTCGGTCACGATGTCAGCCTGGTTGAGACCCGACTGGGGTAGGCCGGGCGGCGAGTTGTCGACCTTGATCGACAGGGCTGGCCGCTGGTTGACGCTCGGGACGACCAAACCGGTCAGTGGTGCGACGGTGGGGCCGCTTGCCGTGGTCTTGCTGCCACTCGAGCAGCTGGCGGCGATGAGCGCGGCGGTCGACAGGGCAACCCCGATTGACAGCGTCGACAGGTGTCGACGCCCGGGCGTGGTCGTCCGTGAGGAGGGAGGCACATCGACAGGTTAGAGCGTCGCCGGCGGCCCCTGTCGGACCGTCGCTCAGTCGCGGACGGCGAGGGCGAGGCCGGCCTCGACCATCCACATCCCAAGTGAGCGCCTCCAGCGTCCGGTTCTCCAGGAGTGCCGATGCCAGCGCCCCCGGCCCGCTCCGCGCCTCGGCGGGCACGGACGGCCGGGCGCGGTTGCCCGTCGTCTGACCATGGGCTCGGGAGTCCAGTCGTGGAGCAGAAGAGGATGCATTTCGCGCTCTGTCATCGGGTCGTCGGTTGGTGCCCCCACCGTCGCAGCTGCGGGTGCGAAGGGCCAGCGAGTTTCCGCCGGTCCCGTGGTCGGACACAATCAACTCGTGTCGTCGTGGCTCGAGCCCGCCCGCCGCTTACCGGTGATCGGTCGACCCGACGTGCTCGTCGTGGGGGCCGGGTCGGCCGGAGTTGCGGCCGCGCTCGCTGCTGCACGGCGAGGGGCTGACACCTGGCTCCTCGAGCAGTCGGGGTTTCTCGGTGGCCTGGCGACGGTCGGGCTCATCAACCTGCTCCTGACCATGGATGACGGGGACGGCACCGCGGTGGTGTCGGGGCTCTGCCAGGAGTTCGTCGACCGCATCGACGAGCGCGGAGCGGCGCGTTACCCAACTGTGACTGAGTGGGACAGCGAGGACCGCGCGGCGGTGGGACGATGGCGCCGATGGGGGCTCATCTGGGGTGCTCCGCCAGAGGCGGTGCGGTACTCGGTGGCCTTCGACCCCGAGGTTTTCGTCGATGTCGCCCACGAGACACTGGCGGCAGCCGGCGTCCGGCTCCGCCTCCACAGCTGGTTCGCCACCGTCGGGATGGCTGACGGAGCTGTCGAAGCCGTCATCGTCGAGTCGAAGCGCGGTCGGGAGGCGATCTGCCCGCAGGTGGTGGTCGATGCCACCGGCGACGGAGACGTGGCCGTCGCGGCCGGAGCCGACCACGAGCGGGTGACCATCCCGCCGTACCTGTGGTTCCGGGTCGGTGGTGTGCGCGACGCGGCGCTCGACGACGCCGGTCGTGCCTGGTTCCTCACCACCGGGTGGGGGCGCGTCCTGGTCCCCTGGGGGCCGTCCTCCGATCGGGTCGATCCGTGCGATCCCGACGACATGACGGAGGCACAGGTGCGGTGCCGACTGGCGGCGCGCGCCGAGTTCGAGCGACTCCGACGGGAGGCGCCTGGTTTCGCCGACGCCTGGCTCGACGACTACGCGCGCATGCTGGGGATCACCGAGAGCCGGCGGCTGGTCGGCGAGTACGTCCTTCGCAAGGAGGATGGCGACGTCCGCTTTCCGGACTCGATCGCCCAGACGGGCCACTGGACCCGGCGCCACGTGGTGTTCGACATCCCGTACCGCTGCCTCGTCACGCCGGCGGTGGCGAACCTGCTGGTGGCCGGGAGGTGCATCTCCACGACCCGCTATGTGCACCAGGCCACCAAGGAGATCCCCGCGGCGATGGCGACCGGCGAGGCCGCGGGGGCGGGCGCAGCGCGGGCTGCGGCCGCTGGTGTCGGCGTCCACGACGTTGACGTCGCCGCGTTGCGCGAGGACCTGCGTGCGACGGGCGCCTTCGTCGGAGGGTTGGACTGATCCTCGGCTTCTCATGCCGAACGGGGGACCCGGGCGCATCTGGGACCGCGTGACTGTCGGCTCGGTTGTCGGATAGGTGCCGGTCTCTGACGGCCTGCACGGACACCGCTCGGAAATATCGCGGCCCGCTTATCTCGCGTCACCTCGACCCGGCGTTCGATGGCAGTCGGGCGTGGGGAGATAGGGCGAGGTCGGGAGAGGATTATTGGGGCGCGATGACTCTGCCGACCGGTAACCGTCTAATGGACACGACCCTGAGCCGGATCGCCGGACTACCAGAAGGGGGACGCAATGGACATCATCAACTTGGGTGCGACGGACGGACTGCCGCCGGTGAACTGGGCGAACGTAGTTGAGAAGCTCGATGCCGGAACGCCGCCGGCTCCAGACGCCCACAACGCTCGGACGACGTGGCTCTCGACGGTGAACGAGGACGGCAGCCCGCACGTGACCGCGGTCGGTGCGCTCTGGCTGGACGGATGCTTCTGGTTCCAGACCGGATCGGGTACCCGGAAGCGCCGCAACGTCGCCCGCGACCCCCGCTGCTCGATCGCGGTGTCAATCCGCGATGCAGACATCGTGGCCGAGGGTGAAGCAGCGCGGGAGACCGACCCGACCACGCTGACACGCCTTGCCAAGGCCTGGGCGGACCAAGGGTGGCCCGCCGAACTGGATGAAACCAGGTCCGGTATTACCGCCCCGTTCAACGCGCCGTCGCAGGGCCCACCGCCGTGGAACGTCTATCGCATCAAGCCACATTCGGTGACCGTTGCGCTGGGCACCGAGCCGGGCGGGCTGACTCGCTTCAGGTTCTAGCCTCAGCCCAGTGAGGCGGCCCATCCAGCGCTCGCCGATGGATGAGTTCCTCGAGTCGGCACTCCGCTCGTCCAGCGTTGGTCAGGCCTTGTCGCGGGCTCACTCTTTCCGGGGCCACGCCGTGTCGCCTGCATAACCGGCATGGGCGCATCCAGCGTTCGAAGCAGGTTGAGTGGTACGGGACGCTTCCTGGGCCGGCGATAGCGAGTGCAGTTCGGCAGCGCCGCCGATCTGCCAGAACATCGAGCTCAGCGGCCGTCCTCGCCGAGACAACCCCGACCGAGTCCGCTTAGAAGATGAACGGCACGAGCATCTTGGTCGAGCGCCTATACACGGGGTAAGTGTCGGGGAACTGCGCTGTCAAGTAGCGCTCCTCGACGGTCGCGCTATAGAGGAAGTAGGCCCCGGCCAAGCCCACGGCGATCAGCCAAAGCCAACTCAGCGCCACCGCGGTGCCGACGCCGGCGACCAGCATGCCCGAGTAGATGGGGTGGCGGACCAAGCGGTACGGGCCGGTGGTCACCAGCTCGGGCTCGTCCTTCTGCGTCATCGGGGCGCCCCAGTTGCGCCCAATGTGCACGCGGGCCCAGATCGCGAATCCCAACCCGAGGCCGAAGAGGATCAGCCCGAGACCGGCGCGCGATGGATCCGTGCTGAGGCCGTGGCCGCGGAAGGCGCCAACGCGGATCAAGAGGACCACGATGACTACGATCACCGCCCGGATACGCAGCTCGCGCGACCACGGGATGCGGCCCCTCTTCGTGGAGAAGGCTGCCACGAGCCAATAGAGCCAGAACGCCGCCCACCCGCCGGCGAAGACCAGCTCGACCGCACGCATCGTGACTCAGACTGCCACAGTGCCTCGCAGCAGCGACGAGGACCTCGGGATTGGGATCAGCAAGGCCGGGTCGAGAACGAGCCGATCTCCGCCGCGCTCGCCGAGACGATCGATACCCGGGGCCTCGAAGACAGTGCCGTCCTCTTCTGTCGAGCGCCCCGGCCGTGAAGCCATCGTACCCTTGGACGCGCCCACCAGCCGGCGGTAGGTGGCAGTTGAGGTCCCGCGATTAGGGGACGACTCCCGGCGATCCTTTCTAGGTGAGGTTTGAGCGCTTCATACACCTGTATCTGCGGGTTACCGGATCACTTCGGTGGCATACGCCGCCATCGTCCGGCCGATGTCGGTGGGATCGAGGAGCCCCCGTTCATTGACGGGCAGTTCGCTCAGATCACGGAAGTACTCCACATAGAGGTCGGGAGTGAGCGCGCCGACAAGGCCGACAGCCCACCCGAGCAGCTGCTGGCCGTGTGGCGGCAGCAGAACGCCGACACCCGCCGCCGATTCAGGGAAGGCGGCGATGAGATCGACACCAGCGTGGGCGAATATCCCCGCCGAT
>DASXCO010000094.1 GCA_036491125.1 Acidimicrobiales bacterium
CGCTCCCACGCCTCCGGCGCCGGCGCCAGCGGTCCCGGTGAAGCCCTCCCCCAATCTCGTGCATGCCGGTCCGACCGCCCACCATGGCGGCCACTTCCCGGTCGCCGGCGTCACCGCGGCGGCGATCGTGGTGGCCCTGGCGCTGGCGTGGGGTGTCGGCATTCCCCTGCTGGCGCGACGACGACGCTTCCGACGACGCGCCACGGCGCACGGCGCCGAGCGGGTCCTTGTGGCGTGGTCCGAAGCGGCCGACTCCCTGGCGCTCGTCGGAGCCGGGCGACAGGCGTCCGAGACGCTCGAGGAGCACGCCCGGCGCACCGCCCACTCGCCGGTCGCGCCCACCGAGGTGGCTCCCGCCTTGTCGGCTCTAGCCCGAGACGCCAGCGTCGCCAGCTACGCGCCGGTGCCACCAGGCACCGAGGTCGTCACGAGGTCGGTCGTGGCCGCGGCGGTGATCGAGGGCGCCGTGTGGAAGCGGGCGACCTGGTGGCAACGGCTGCGTTGGAGGCTCGATCCTCGTCAGCTGCTCCGCGCCAGCGGGCGGGACGGCGCGTGGAATGGGCACGATCCCGATCGTCGGCCGGGCCCGCGCCCACCGGCCGGCACGCACGACGACGCCGAGCGCCGTTCGTCCGAGGTGTCAGTCTCCTAGCTGGGCCCTCCGCTGGCCGCGGACGGCAGTTCGGTCAGTCGCTTCGCTTGAACCGCTCACGGAGACGGCGCTGGGTGTCTCCCAGCGTCTCCGACAGTCCCTGGGCCCGCACCGACTTGGTCACCTGCTGCCAGCCCGCTCGACCCATGTTGCGGAGGTTGCGCTCGAAGTAGATGGCCGAGAACAACATGATGAAGAAGCCCAGCAGGCCGAGCAGCAGCGACGTCGAGAACCACACCACCAGGATGGCCAGCCCGCCCAGGAAGGCGAGCGCCGACCACTTGCAGTTGCGACCGGCGTGGCGGTAGACGGTCTCCCGCCGCACCCGAGCAGCGAAATCCGGATCGTGCTCATAGAAGTTGCGCTCGATCTCGTGGAGGATCCGCTGCTCTTCTTCGGAAAGCGGCACTACCGCCCCCTTGCCACCCCTGGCCGTCGATGTCTTCTCGGGTTCAATCTTCGCGCAGTGGCTGCGCTACAACAACGCGTTGTGGCAAGACCGGTCCCGGGCACGCCCCCGCTGGGCCCCTCGGCGCAGGTTCGTGCGCCGGACCCGCCGGACCCGCCCGCCTAGCTGGATCCGGCCTGTCCGGACCGGGGGCCCCACTGGGTGTCACCCCTCCGCTTGACGTCGACGCCGTCCGGCCCGGCTAGCGAGGCGGGCCCGACGGCCTCACTCCCGAACCGCGCCCGAACCGCGTCCAGAGCGCCCGAGGCGTCGCTGTCCCGATCGCGGGACCCAGCGTCGAGACCACCGAAGCTGAGCTGCTGTGCGCCTCGGTCCGATGCCCCGGTGAGCCCCGAGACGCTCACGCCCAAGAGGCGGACCCCGGGGCGCACGTCCACGGCGCCGAGGAGCACGGACGCCAGCCTGGCGATGACGGGCCCCTGATCAACCGGGTCGGCGAGGCTGTGTGAACGGGTGATCGTGGACATATCGCCGAAGCGCACCTTGAGCGTCACCGTCCGGCCTGCCTTGTCACTGCCCCGCAGCCGGGCTGCCACGGCGTCGGACATGCGGACGACCTGACGACGCAGGCTGATCAGATCGTGATCGTCCTGCGCGTACGTCTCCTCGTGCCCGATCGACTTCACCTCGCGATCCGGCTCGACCGGCCGGGGGTCACGGGCCCAGGCCAGCTCGTGCAGATGGCGACCCAACGCCTGACCCACAGTGATCACGAGCGTCTCGACCGGCACCGCCGCCAGATCGCCCACGGTCGACACGCCGAGCCGGGTCAGTCGGGAGGCGGTCACGGGCCCGACACCCCACAGGGCGGACACCGGCAGCGGGTGGAGGAAGCCGAGCTCGGCGTCCGGCTCGACGGCGACGACTCCGGCACCGGCTCGGGGCCCGGTGGGGGTGGCGGCCGGCTTGGCCGCCCTGGACGCCAGCTTCGCCAGCAGCTTCGAGCGGGCCACCCCCACCGACGACCACAGACCGAGCTCCTCGTGGACGCGCCCGCGGACGGCGCGGGCGATCTCGGTCCCCGATCCGAACAGCCGACGGGCACCCCGCACATCGAGGAAGGCCTCGTCGAGCCCGATACCTTCGACGAGCGGCGTGAACGAGCTCAGCACCTCGTGCAACCGCTGGCTGACGGCGGCGTACACGTCGAACCGTCCGGGCCGGAACACGGCCTGCGGACACAGGCGGCTGGCCTGGACCGACGGCATGGCCGAGCGAACCCCGTACGCCCGGGCTTCGTACGAGCAGGAGGCGACCACTCCGCGCGATCCCGACCCGCCGACGATGACCGGGCGGCCGGCGAGGCCGGCATCCTCGAGGATCTCGACGGCGGCGTAGAAGGCGTCCATATCGAGGTGCAGGATGTCGAGGTGCGGCGCGTCGACCTCCTCGGCCACGGAACCGGTCACAGCCTGATCACCTCGAGGCGACGGGCGTCGTTGCCTTCGAGGCGGTAGCGGTACGAGCGATCCTCCCTCCCGGACCCGGGCCCGGCGGCCCGCTCCGGCCGTTCCCTCGACCCGCCCTCCCAGCCCGGCGGTCGCTCGGCCAGCCAGGCGACAAGCGGCTCGGCCACCCAGGGGCGACAGCCGTCGAGATGGAGCTCGGCGGCGTCCCATGCCACGAACCGGGCATCGACCACGATCCCGTCCGGATCATTGACGGCCAGGTCCCCGGAGTACGACAGGGCCAGGTGGACCTCCACGCGCAACAGCCAGCCCAGGCTCTCGGCCAGCGCCTCGACCTTGTAGACGGGTCCGGCCCACTCGTCGACGATCAGTCCCGTCTCCTCGTCCACCTCCCGGGTGAGCCCACCCCGGACGGACTCGCCGCCGCTCACGTCGATCACGCCGCCGGGGGGCGACCAGTCCAGCGATCCGTCACGCCGACGGTTCTGGACCAGTAGGAGGCCGTCGTGGTTCTCGACGAGTCCACCGGCAACCAGCCACTCACGCACAGAAGCATTCTGCCCTCCCGAACCTTGCCACCGCCGGAGGGCTCAGCCGGTGAGGCTCAGCCGGTGAGGCGCAACCGCCGAAATCCCTCGGCATAGCGCACTCCGGCCTGTCGACCGCTCTCCTCCGCCCGCTCTCTGATGACCGTGCGCAGCCACTCCCCCGTCTCGGTCAGCTGGCTGCGGTGGCACAGCACCGCCCCGAGCTTGATCTCCAGGGTGGCCGAGACATCGACCCACACGTCCGGCTCGAGCGTGCCCGAGAGATAGACCACCTCGACCTGGTGCGGGGGCCCGGTCTCCGGGAAATACAGCGGGAGGGCGGCAGCGGGGGCCACGGCGTCGAGGGCGGCCCAGCCCACCACGCGGTGGTCCAGATGGTTGTAGTAGTCCTGGCCGAACATCACCGCCTGGGGGTCGGGGCACACGACCACCTGGGGCCGCACCTCCCGAACCATGGCGACCAGCTCCCGCCGAAGGGCGGCCCCGTTCTCGAGCTCACCGTCGGGGTGACCGAGGAGGTGGTGTCCGCTCAGGCCGACGAGCCTGGCCGCCGCCGCCACCTCGTCCGCCCGACGGGACACCAGCTCCACCGGATCGGTCTCGGGGTCCGACGAGCCCTTGTCGCCGCTCGTGCACACGACCGTGTGCACCTCTGATCCGGCAGCGCTCCAACGGGCGAGGGTGCCGCCGCAGGAGACCTCGGGATCGTCGGGGTGGGCGTAGCAGGCGAGCACCCTCGTCGGTGCGTCACGGACCAGCTCGGCCATCCGGGCGAGCGTAGCGAGGTGGGGGCCCGTCAGGGATCGGCAGCGCCGGACCCCTGCGGCGTCTTACGGTGCGCTCGACAGCGCCTTGGCGGCGCGCTCGATCCCATCGTCGTCGAGATCGTGGTGCGTCATGAGGCGAACCATCCGCGGGGCGACGGTGCCGGCGAGCACGCCCTCCGATCGGAGGTGGTCGAGCACGAGCTCGGGTCGATCATGCTGGAAGAGCACGATGTTGGTCGGCGTCTGCGACGCGTCGCACCCGGCGTCCGGCCAGCGCTCGGCCACGGCCCGGGCCAGTCGTGCCGCCCGCTGGTGGTCATCGGCCAGCCGCACGACCATGCGGTCCAACGCCACCAGGCCAGCAGCGGCGATGACGCCCGCCTGGCGCATCCCGCCACCGAGCCGGGCCCGTTCTGCCCGTGCCGCAACAATGACATCGTCGCTCCCGGCGAGCATCGAGCCGACCGGTGCGCAGAGGCCCTTCGACAGGCAGCACATCACCGTGGTCACGCGCGCCGCGTACTCGGCTGCCGGGATGCCCGTCGCCACCTCCGCGTTGAACAACCGGGCCCCGTCCATGTGCAGGGGAAGGCCCCGAGCGGCCCGCCCCACCGCCTGGAGCGCCTCCAGCGACCACGGACGTCCGCCGGCGTGCATGTGGGTGTTCTCCACCGCCACCAGGCTGACCTCGGGCATGTGGTGCTCGGCGGCATCGAGCGCCCACGCGACGTCGTCTCCCGACAGCTGGCCATGGTCGTCGCCCACAGTGTGGAACTGGATGCCGGCGTTGCGTGCGCCACCTCCGTGCTCGTGCACGACCACGTGCTGGCGGCGGCCGGCGACGACGATCGTCGCCGGCTCGGCGAGCACCCGCAGGGCCACCTGATTGCCCATGGTTCCCGAGGGCACGTAGAGGGCGGACTGCTTGCCGACGCGCGCCGCGAACGCCTCCTCGAGGGCGTTGACCGTGGGGTCCTCCCGGTACACGTCGTCGCCCACCTCGGCCTCGGCCATGGCGCGCCGCATCTCGGGCGTGGGACGGGTCACGGTGTCTGAGCGGAGGTCGACCAGCCCGTCGCGCATCGGAGCCAGCGTATCGCCGGCGGCGCGGCGCCCTGGCCGGCTCCGAAGTACCCGGGCCCCGCGCCACCAGCGCTGCGGCCCGGCGCCGCTGCGGCCGCACGCCCCGGACCGCGCCCACCCGCGATAGACCGTCCGCATGGCGGACCCCGACGAGCTCCTCGAGATCGCGGCGACCGTGGCCCGATCGGCCGGCGTTCTTCTCCTAGACGGCCTCCACCGCACCCGGACGAGCGTCCGCACGAAATCCAGCCGTACCGACATGGTCACCGAGATGGACCTCGCCAGCGAGTCCCTCATCGCCGCGGCGCTCCACCGCCAACGACCGAGCGACGCCATCCTCGGCGAGGAGGGGGCGCGACAGGAAGGCAGCACAGGAGTCCGCTGGATCGTGGACCCACTCGACGGGACGACCAACTACCTGTACGCGTGGCCTGCCTTCGCCGTCTCGATCGCGGCTGAAGTCGACGGTCGAGTCGCCGTCGGCGTCGTCCACGATCCCTCGCACGCCGAGACCTTCGCCGCCATCCGCGGCGTTGGAGCCTGGCTATCCAGCTCCAGTGACCCCGACCGGGTCGATGGCGCGCCCGGGACGGTGCCCGCGCGAGACGGCCGGACCTCACTGCGGCTCGACGCTCCGCCCAGGCTGGCCGACGCGTTGGTCGGGACCGGCTTCAACTATGACGCCGCCCTGCGCGCCCGCCAGGCCGAGGTCCTCACCCGGGTGCTCCCGGTCGTGCGTGACATCCGCCGAGCGGGCGCCGCCTCCCTCGATCTGTGCTGGCTCGCCGCCGGGCGCGTCGACGCCTTCTTCGAAGCCGGGCTCCAGCCATGGGACTGGGCCGCGGGTGCCCTCGTCGCCTCCGAGTCGGGGGCTTGGGTCGGTGACCTCGAGGGTGGACCGCCGTCGGGATCGATGACGCTGGCCGCCGCGCCCGAGCTGGCTGGTCGCCTACGAGCGCTGCTCGTCGAGGCCGGCGCCGGGAACGCTCCCCTCGATGCTCCGGGCTGAACGCGGGGCGGTCCTCACTCGAAGAAGACCTCGGCAACATCGCGGACCAGCTGCTCGTCAACCGTCTTGAGCTCGGCCAGAGCCTCGGCCAGCGGTACGCTGACGATGGCGTTCGATCTGAGAGCAACCATGGTGTCGAAGGCCCGGGCGTGGACGGCATCGATGGCCGCAACACCAAACCGGGTCGCCAGGACCCGGTCGAAGGCCGTGGGCGTGCCGCCCCGCTGCACGTGGCCGAGGATCGTCACCCGCGCCTCGAACCCGGTGCGCCGTTCGATCTCCTCAGCGAGGAGGTTGCCGATGCCCCCGAGGCGCTCGTGACCGAACTGGTCGACCGTGGAAGACGCCAGCTGCAGCGTGCCCTCCCGGGGCTTCGCCCCCTCGGCGACGACCACGATGGAGGCGAACCGACCCTTCTGGTGGCGGCGCTTCAGGCTCTCGCACACGACGTCGATGTCGAACGGTTCCTCGGGCACCAGGATCTCGGCCGCACCGCCGGCGATGCCGGCGTACGTCGCGATCCATCCCGCGTGTCGGCCCATCACCTCGCACACGATGACCCGGTCGTGCGACTCCGCCGTGGTGTGGAGGCGGTCGATGGCGTCGGTGGCGATCTGAACCGCCGTATGGAAGCCGAAGGTCACCTCGGTCGCCGACAGATCGTTGTCGATCGTCTTGGGCACCCCGACGACCGACAGGCCCTCGTCCGCGAGACGATGGGCAACTCCAAGGGTGTCCTCGCCCCCGATGGCGATCAGGGCGTCGAGGGCGTGGTCGGTCACCGTCTCGCGCACCCCCGCCACGCCGCCGTCGACCTTGTAGGGGTTGGTGCGCGACGTGCCCAGGATCGTCCCCCCTCGGGGAAGGATCCCTCGACACCGCTCCACGTCCAGCTGCAGGGTGCGGCCCTCGATCGCCCCGCGCCAGCCGTCGGCTAGGCCGACGAACCCGTCTCCGTAGGCCACCTCGCCCTTGCGAACCACGGCCCGTATCACCGCGTTCAGCCCCGGGCAGTCGCCCCCACCCGTCAGCACTCCCACTCGCACCGACTCACCTCCTCACACTCGCCGCTTGGGCTCGGTCGTCTTGCTCAGCAAGCCGACCTCCCGCTCGAAATCGCCCACATCCTCGAAGCCCTTGTAGACGCTGGCAAAGCGCAGGTACGCCACCTGGTCCAGCCGTCGAAGCCGGTCGAGGACCGCCACGCCGATCTGCTGGCTGGTCGGCTCGGGACCGAGCAGCCGCATCGCCTCCTCGACCTCGCCGGCCAGCGCGTCCATGGCCTCAGCGCTCACGGGCCGGTTCTTGGTGGCCGCCCGCACACCGGCGACGACCTTGGCCCGGTCGAACGGCACACGGTCGCCCGACCGTTTGCCAACCATCAGCGCCGCCTCCTCGATGCGCTCGAAGGTGGTGAACCGGCGCCCGCAGGTCGCGCACTCGCGCCGCCGGCGGATAGCCGCGCCGTCATCAGCCAACCGCGAGTCCACGACCCGGTCCTCGAGGCTCGAGCAGATCGGACAGCGCACGGCCGCGGACGCTATCGCTCCAACCGCGCCAGCGCGTCTCGTCTGTCGTGCGTCCCGCTGACGCTGACCGCCGTCGCGGCCGGGCGCCGGATCAGGGCAGCACGAGGTGCTGACCCGCCTGGAGAGAGCCCCCGGGAACCTGGGTGGACAGCTGGTCCACAAGCGGCCGCGGGTCCTGGTCGGGGTGCACGTGGCGGGCGATGCTCCACAGCGTGTCGCCCGGCTGGACGATGTAGGTCCGGGTGCCGACCGCAGCCGCCGCCGGCGTCACCCGCCCGGGGACGACGAGGGGATCGCCCCCGGGCAGGACGAGAGGCCGGATGACCAGCACCAGCCCGGCAGCGAAGGCGATGGCCGTCAGCCGACGCCGGATCGTGGCCCGCCGCCGGGCCGCCGAGGTGGGGGGACGACGGCGACTCCGATCGACGCGCTCGGCGCCGGCCGGCCCACGCGGCTCGGGCGACCGCGCCGGCGGACGGGCGACACGATCCCGTGGGAGGGGGTAGGCAATGGCGGCCATGCTCGCTCGCTCCTACTCGCTGGCTTCTCTTGCGTCCTTCTACTGTGTCCTTCTACCGAACACCTGTTCTCCTGCGTGCCCAGCAGATCACGAACATCTGTTCGTTGTCAAGCGGCGATCGAACAGATGTTTCCCTCGGCCGGATCGTGCTGGTACGCTGGGAACGCACGTTCGACGCCGGGCCCCTGGAGGGGTTCGGTAGGTGGGAACGACCAGGGAACATCCAGGGAAGGCGCCCGCAGGACGGGCCGACGGGAGGAGAGCGAGACCATGCCCGAGGCGACGCTGAGCGGCAAACGGCGGGAGATCCTCGACTTCATCGCCGAGCGGCTCCAGGAGCGCGGTTATCCCCCGTCGGTGCGCGAGATCGGCGAGGCCGTGGGCCTCAACTCGTCGTCGACCGTCCACGCCCACCTGGCCACGCTCCAGCGCCAGGGTTTCCTGCAGCGCGACCCGACCAAGCCCCGCGCCATCACGGTCAGCTACGACCCCTCGTCAGGGGCGGCGCTGGCCAGCCGGCCGGTACGCCACGTTCCACTCGTCGGGGAGGTGGCAGCCGGGACCGATGTGCTCGCCCAAGAGAACGTCGAGGACCTCATGCCCCTCCCCCAGGACTTCACCGGGACCGGCACCCTGTTCATGCTCAAGGTGCGGGGCGACTCGATGGTGGACGCGGGGATCCTCGACGGCGACTACGTCGTGGTGCGTCAACAGCCGGAGGTCGAGCGGGGCGACATCGTCGCCGCCGGCTTACCCGACGGGGACGCCACGGTGAAGTTCTACAGCCGCCGAGGGCGGAAGGTCGTGCTCAAGCCGGCCAACCCGGACTACGACCCCATCGAGCACGACGCAGCGGAGGTGACCGTCTACGGCAAGGTCGTGACCGTCCTCCGCCGCCTGTGACACGGTGCCGCGCCCCGATCAGGAGAGCCCCGATCAGGAGAGCTTGGCCAGGGCCGCCTCGTAGTCGGCTCGGTTCCGCGGCGTGAGCAGCTCGGGCGAGGCGAACGTGGCCACGACCGTACCGGTCTTGTCGATCACGAACGTCGCCCGGTCGGCGCAGCCCAAGGCCTCGTTGAACACCCCGTAGGCGCGTGCCACCGCACCGTGAGGCCAGAAGTCGCCCAGCACCGGGAACCCGAAGCCCTGCTCCTCGGCCCACCGGGCCTGGGCGAAAGGGCTGTCGCAGGAGACGGCGATGAGCTGTGCGTTCGCCGTCTGGAACGACGACAGGTCATCGCGCAGCTCGCAGAGCTCCCCTTGGCACACGCCGGTGAAGGTGAACGGGTAGAAGACGAGCACCACGTTCTCCTTGCCCCGGTAATCCGACAGCTTCACCTTGTTGCGGCCCTGACTGAGCTCGAAATCCGGGGCCTCCTGGCCGACCTCGATTGCCACGAACGATCCTCCATTCCGTTCCGATTCCGTTGGCCGGCGTCCGGGGCCGGCGATGCGATGGGCCGACCTCCCGGGCCGGCGATGCGATGCACCGACCTCCCGGGCCGGCGATCGTCTCCACGAGCGTGGGCGGGCCCGTCAGTCTACGGGGCTCCCCGCGCGACCGACCACAGCGTGCCGTACGCCGCCTCGAGCTCGCCACGCGCCACCCGCTCGGTCGCCGTGTGGGCCAGCGTCGAATCGCCCGGTCCGAAGTTTGTCGCCGGCACGCCGAGAGCGCTGAAGAAGGCGACGTCGGTCCAGCCCAACTTGGCCCGCGGTGGTATCCCCGACCGCTCGACCAGCCCAGACAGCAGGGGATGATCGAGGGCGGGTGGCGCCGGGTGGGAGACGGACTCCAGCTCGATGGTGTCGCCGGCGGCGGTGTCAAGGGCGGGGGCCAGCAGTTCGCGCAACGAGGAGAACGCGGCCTCGGCGTCGCGGTCGGGCGCGAAGCGATGGTTGAGCACGACCCGGGCTCGATCCGGGACCACGTTGTGGGCGACCGATCCCTCGACGCCGACGCTCTGGAGCGACTCCCGAAACTCGCACCCGTCGATCACGGGCCGGCGGTCCTCGTACCCGGCGACGAGGGTCAGCACCGGCGCCAGACGATGGACGGCGTTCACTCCCATCCACGGTCGAGCGGTGTGGGCGCGCTCCCCCACGAGCGTCACGGCGACCCGCATCGTGCCCTGGCAGCCCGCCTCGACGCGGCCGCCCGTTGGTTCGGCGAGGACCGCCGCGTCGCCAGCGAGCAGGCCCGGACGCTCGGCCCGTAGCAGGCTCAGCCCGTTGTGGCGCTGGTCCACCTCCTCGCACTCGTACAGCACGTAGGTCAGGTCCACGACGGGATCGGGCTCGCTGATCGCCAGCTCGCACAGCACGGCCAGGCCGCCCTTCATGTCGGTCGCGCCCAGCCCCCACAGGGTGTCACCCTCTACGCGGGCGCCCTCGTTGCCGTTGGGCGGCACGGTGTCGAGGTGACCGGCGAGGAGCAGCCGTTGGGCACGGCCCAGCTGGGTCCGAGCCACCACCGTGTTGGCTACCCGATCGACCTGCAGCCAGGGCGCTGCCTTGAGCAACGTCTCGACGCGGTCAGCGATGGCGCCCTCGTGGTGGCTGACCGAGGGGATGTCGACCAGCTCGGCGCTGCGGGCCAGGAGGTCCCTCACACCGAGGTCCCGTGATCCCGCAGCACCTCGTTGAGCCGGGACTTGTCGTGTCGTTCCCCCTCGGTGAGCCGCTTGATCACCAGCACGCACGGGACGAAGAACTCCCCTCCCGGGTACTGTCGACGCCGGGACGCGCTGATGGCGACGCACCACGGGGGAATGATGCCGCGGCTCACCTCGGCGCCGGTCTCGGCGTCGACCACCGGAACCGACGGATTGACGATCACGCCCGAGCCCACCACGGCACCCTCACCGACCCGGGCGCCCTCGGTGACCATGCAGCGGCTGCCCACGAACGCCTCGTCCTCCACGATCACCGGGGCCGCCTGCGCCGGCTCGAGCACGCCGCCGATGCCCACCCCTCCCGACAGGTGCACGTTGGTACCGATCTGGGCGCACGAGCCCACCGTGGCCCACGTGTCGACCATGGTGCCGGCTCCCACCCGGGAGCCGATGTTCACGTAGCTCGGCATGAGTACCACGCCCCGGTCGAGGAACGATCCCCATCGCGCCGATGCGCCGGGTACGACTCGCACCCCGGCAGCTGCGAAGCGTCCCTTCAAGGGGATCCGGTCGGCGTACTCGAAGGGCCCGAGCTCGATGGTCTCCATGGCCGACAGGCGGAAGAGGAGCAGGATGGCCCGCTTCAGCCACTGGTGGACGACCACCTCGCCGTCACCTGCGACCTCGGCGACCCGAGCCTCGCCGGTGTCGAGCAGGTCGACGGCCTGGCGCACGGTCGCCTGGGCATCCCCGTCATCCGGGCCCAGCGAGTCCCGGCGTTCCCACAGGTCGTCGATGTTGGCTTGGAGATCCGCCATGGCCGCGACCCTACTCAGCGGTGCTGCGCCCGCTCCGCGTGCTGGTCACCCGACGCCGAGGCGACGGGCCACCAGGTCGAGGCGCTCCATGGGCTGCACCAGCGCCACCCGCACGTGACCCGCGCCCTGCGACCCGTACAGGTCACCGGGACTGACCAGCGCGCCCCCGTCGGCCGCCAGCCGCTCGGTGAACGCCCACGAACGTGCCGCCGGGTCGTCTTCCTCCCCCGGGGCCGGTGCCCACAGGTAGAGCCCACCAGCCGGGCGCGACACGGCGACCCCGATGGCAGCCAGTATCGACCGAAAGCCCGCCAGGCGCTCCCGATACCGCTCCCGCTGCTCGGACGCGTGGTCGTCGTCGTCGAGGGCGAGCGCAGCAGCCACCTGGACGGGCCCCGCCACCAGCATCCCGGCGTGCTTGCGCACCTCCGACAGGTAGTGCACCAGCGCCAGGTCGCCGGCGTAGAAGCCGACCCGGAGGCCGGCCAGGTTCGAGCGCTTCGACAGGGAGTGGACCGCGATCACCCCGTCGAGCCCGTCCTCGAGGATGGTCCGTGGTCGGCCTTCCCACGTGAGCTCGGCGTAGCACTCGTCGCTGAGCACGGGCACTCCCCTCGCCCGTCCCCACGCCGCCGCCGCCGCCAGGTCGTGCAACGCCCCCGTGGGGTTCGCCGGGCTGTTGACCCACAGGGCCAGGGCGCGATCGGCGTCAGCGTCGTCGATGGCGCTCAGGTCGAGGTGCCAGCCCTCGTCGACGGGAACCGCCACCGACCGACAGCCGGCCAGGACCGCTCCCATCTCGTAGGTGGGGTAGGCGACGCCCGGATGCAGCACGGTGTCGCGGCTCGGGCTCCGCAGCCGCAACCACTGGGGCAGGGTGGCGACCAGCTCCTTCGTCCCGACACAGGCGGCGACCGCCTCGACGGGAACGTCGACCCCGAACCGCCTGGCCACCCAGTTCCTCGCCGCCTCCCGGTACCTCGGGCTGCCCACCGACATCGGGTAGCCCCGCTCGGTCCCCGACGAGGACAGGGCGGCCACCGCGGCCGGCGGCGGCGGGTCGCCGGGCGTGCCGACGGACAGGTCGACGAGCCCGCCCTCGTGGGCGTCGGCCTTCGCTCGGGCGCCGGCGAGCCGCTCGTAGGGGTACACCGGGGGCTGGAACCCCTCGCTCACGAGACCTCGTCCTGCCGGTCAGGATCGACCACGAACTCGCCGAAGCGACCCGCCTCGGCGGGATCGAGGCGGGCCCGCAGCCGGGTCGCCGACTCCTCGTGCGACTCGACGAGCACCTCGGCCTCGCGATGAAGGGCGGCGAGGACGTCGCCTCGGCTGTAGGGCACGACGAGCTCGATCGGCCGGGACAGCGAGCGCAGTCGATCACGCACCGCTGTCAGCAGATCCTCGACGCCGGCGCCGGTGAGCGAGGAGATCGCCACCGATCCTGGGTGCGTTCCCGCCAGCTTGACTGCGGTCGGCGCCACGTCGGCCTTGTTGAACGCGAGGAGCTCGGGCACGTCGCCGGCACCGATCTCGCGCAGCACCGTCCGCACGGCGTCGATCTGGGCCTCGGGGTCCGGCGCGTCTCCGTCGACGAGGTGGACGAGGAGATCCGACTCGGACACCACCTCCAGGGTCGAGCGAAAGGCCTCCACCAGCTGGTGCGGCAGCTTGCGCACGAACCCGACCGTGTCGGAGCACAGCACCTGCTCGCCCCCGGGCAGCTCCAGGCGGCGGGTGCGGGGATCGAGGGTGGCGAACAGGCGGTCCTCGACCAACACCCCCGCATCCGTGAGCCGGTTGAGCAGGGTGGACTTGCCGGCGTTGGTGTAGCCCACCAGGGAGATCGAGCGCCGGCGGGACCGCTGGCGGGATCGACGCTGCGTGCGGCGGGTCCGCGAGAGCTGCCGGAGGTCGGCTTCGAGTCGGGTCATCCGGCGCACGAGACGACGGCGGTCCACCTCGAGCTGCGTCTCGCCGGGGCCTCGGGTACCGATCCCGCCGGCCTGCTGGCTGAGCGCCTTTCCCTTGCCTCGCAGCCTCGGCAGCCGGTAGCGCAGCAGCGCCAGCTCGACCTGGGCCTTGCCCTCCTGGGTGTGGGCGTTCTGGGCGAAGATGTCGAGTATCACCGCGGTGCGGTCGATCGCCGTCCGGCCGAGGATGCGCTCGAGGTTGCGCTGCTGCGCGGGGGTGAGCTCGTCGTCGAACACGACGGTGTCGGCGTCGACGGTCTCCGACAGCCGGTGGAGCTCGGCCGCCTTGCCCTTGCCCACGTAGGTCGCCGGGTCCGGGGCGTCGCGTCGCTGGAGGACCCGCGCCGCCTCGTCGGCGCCGGCCGTATCGACGAGCAGCGCCAGCTCGTCCAGGCTGGCCTCGGCCTCGGCCACCCCGGTCGGAGGCATGGCCACACCCACCATCACGATCCGCTCCCTGAAGGCGCGCTCGATGAGGCTCAAGGAACCTCCACCTCGACGGTGCAGATGCGCCGCACCGGACTGGCCAGCACGACGCCGAGACCGTTCACACCGACCTCGAGCGTGCCTCCCGGGTTGTGCACCAGCACCTGGTCGCCAACCACTCCCCACGACCTGGCCGCGGCCGCCGCCGCGCAACTTCCCGTGCCGCACGCCAGCGTCTCGCCCACCCCCCGCTCCCAGACCCGCAGGACCAGCTCGCCAGGGCCCGGACCGGGGGCGACGAGCTCGACGTTGATGCCGCCGGGGTAGGCGTCCTGGGCCTCCCATCCGGTGCGGGCCATGTCGATCTTCTCGAGATCGGGGCCGTCGAGATCGGGGCCGAGCAGCACCAAGTGGGGGTTGCCGACGCTCACTGTGCGCGCCCGCCAGCTCCCGTCGGGAAGCAGCTTCTCGACGGTCCCATCGGGCTCTTCCTCCCCCAGCTCCGCCTCGCCCATGTCGACGCTCACCTGCATCGTTCCCGCCCGCTCGCTCGGGCCGACCGTCACCGTTCGGGGACCCGCGAGGGTGCGGATGACGAACGCGGGCCCCGACGCCACGCCCGCGTCCACCGCCGCCTGGGCCAGGCATCGGACACCGTTCCCACTCATCTCGGCGATGCCGCCGTCGGCGTTGCGGAGCTCCATGCACAGCGCAGCGCCGTCGTCACCGGGCTCGGCCAGCGTGGCCCGGATCGCCCCGTCGGCGCCCACACCGCGGCGGCGATCGCACAGTTGCCGAGCTGTCGCGGAGTCAAGCGGGTGGCGGTCATCGGGATCCAACAGCACGAGGAAGTCGTTGCCCCGGCCGTGGTGCTTGGTCAGGCGGAGGACAGGCATCCGATCCAGTTTCCCAGCAGGGTGGGCACAGCGGCGAGCGGATTGGCGTGACCACCTGGATCGACGGGGTCGATCCAGGTGATGCGCGGATCGCGCCGGAACCAGGCCCGCTGCCGGCGGGCGAACGACCGCGTCCGGCGGATGCCGTCGGCCGTCGCCTCATCCAGCGGCACGCCCTGTTCCACGTGGGCGAGCAGCTCGCGGTAGCCGAGGGCCTGGCGAGCCGTCCGGGACAGCCCAGGCCCGCTGCTGGCCAGCCCGCGCACCTCGTCGAGGAACCCGGCCCCCAGCTGGGCCAGGAACCGCTCTTCGATGCGCCTGGCCACCTCCCGTGGCGACAGGCGCAGCCCGACCAGCTGGAACCGTGAGGCGGCATAGGTGGCGAGTCCCGGTCCGAAGGAGGAGAAGCGTCGTCCGCTCCCGAGGGTCACCTCCAGCGCCCGCACGACCCGCCGGCGGTTCGACGGCCGCATCCGACCCGCCGCCACGGGATCGAGGTCATTCAGGCGGGCGTGCAGGGTGCCGACGCCACCCGGGCGGTCGGCCTCGGCTTCCAGCCCGGCAGCGACCTCGGGCCACCGGCCCGGCAGCTCGAGCTCGTCGACCACGGCCTGGAGGTACAGGCCGGTGCCGCCGACGAGCAGGGCCCTGTGACCCCTCGCCTCGATGCCATCCAGGACAGCGCGGGCATCGGCCTGGAACCGGCTCACCGAGTAGTCCTCCGACGGGTCGGCCAGGTCGAGGAGGTGGTGAGGCACCTCGGCCCGCTGGGCGGGTGTGGGCTTGGCGGTCCCGATATCCATGCCGCGGTACACGCACATCGAGTCGACCGACACGAGCTCGACGTCGGGCCGGCGCCGGGCGATCTCGAACGCCACCGCTGACTTGCCGGAGGCCGTCGTGCCCACAAGGGCCAGGTGCCGGCTCGTCGGCTCGGGCGCCGCTGTCATGTCGGATCCCAACCTACCCGCCACCGTCGGATCGGGTGCGACCGAGGGCTCCGCCGCGTGTCACCATGACGCGGTGCAGTCCGATCAGACCCTCCAGATCAAGCCCGGCACCAGCTGGTCCGAGGTCTACGACCGCTGTCGGACCATCGCTCCCGAGGCGTTCGGTCCCGACGGGGTCCGCAACCTCTGGGGAGGCGAGTGGCGTGAGAGCGGCACCGCCCTCCGCTCGGTGTCGTCCATCGACGGCACCGCCATCGCGGGGCCGCCGATGCTCGAGCCCGAGGAGGCCGAAGAGGCCCTGCGGGCGGCGGTGGCCGACCACCGGGCATGGGCCGTCGTCCCCCTCGACGAGCGGCGACAGCGGGTCAGCGCCGCCGTCGAGGCGCTCGAGGCCCACCGCGAGCTCCTCGCCCTGCTGCTCGTGTGGGAGGTCGGCAAGCCCTTCCGGCAGTCGATGGTCGAGGTGGACCGCACGATCTCCGGCGTGACCTGGTACGTCGACAACATCGCGCCCATGCTCGAAGGACGTCGGCCACTCTACGGACCGGTATCCAACATCGCCTCGTGGAACTATCCGCTCTCGGTGCTGGTGCACGCCATGTTCGTCCAGGCCCTGGCGGGCAACGCCTGCATCGCCAAGGCGCCGACCGACGGGGGCGTCTCGACCCTCACCCTGGCCCTGGCCCTGGCCCGGCGGGCAGGGCTGCCCGTGACCCTGGTGAGCGGGTCCGGCGGTCTGCTCTCTCCCGTGCTGGTGCGGTCCCCCGAGATCGGGTGCCTTGCCTTCGTCGGGGGCCGGGAAGCGGGCGGACAGATCGTCTCCGAGCTGGTCCGCACCGACAAGCGCCACATGCTGGAGCAGGAGGGGCTCAACGCCTGGGGCATCTGGCAGTTCTCCGACTGGGAGGGCCTCGCTGTCCACCTGCGCAAGGGCTTCGAGTACGCCAAGCAGCGGTGCACCGCCTACCCCCGCTACGTCGTCCAGCGGTCGCACTTCGACGAGTTCCTCGCCACCCTCCTGCCGGTGCTGGACTCCCTCGAGTTCGGCAATCCCCTGGCCGTGAGCGATGCTGACGACCCCCTTCCCGACCTCGACTTCGGCCCGCTCATCACCGCCGGCAAGGCGACCGAGCTGGCCGCCGACGTGGAGGAGGCCATCGACCGAGGGGGTGTCCCGCTGTACCGAGGGTCCACCGCCCGGGCCCACTTCGTCGAGGGTCAGGACACCTCGGCCTACGTGCCGCCGGTCGCCATCTTCGACCCCCCGCGGAGCTCGGCCCTGTACCACGCCGAGCCCTTCGGGCCCATCGACACACTGGTGGTCGTGGACACCCAAGCCGAGCTGCTGGCGGCGATGAACGTCTCCAACGGGGCCCTCGTGGCCTCGATCGCCTGCGACGACGCCGAGGTCGCCAACAAGCTGGCGGCCGAGCTCCAGTCGTTCAAGGTCGGCGTGAACAAGCCCCGATCCCGGGGCGACCGCGACGAGCCCTTCGGAGGCCGGGGGGCGTCGTGGAAGGGCGCCTTCGTGGGCGGCGAGTACCTGGTGCAGGCCGTCACCGAGGGCCCACCGGGCGAGCGTCTCTTCGGGCATTTCCCGGACTACCAGCGCTACCCCCCGACCTGAGGGCCGGGCCCGGTCAGCCGGTCAGCCTGCCGTGACCGGGATGCGGCCCCGCTGGCGAGGTCGGTCACCCACCGACAGCAGCTCGCCGCCGAGGTGATGTGGTGCCGCGGCGGTCACGTGCACTAGGGCCGAGGTGCCCGGGCTGGGTGCGGGCTCCGGCGCCGCGAAGTGGACGAGCTTGTTCTGCCTGGTGCGCCCGGAGGTGACGTTCGGATCACGCTTGCTCGGCCCCTCGACCAGTACCTCTTCGGTCCGTCCGATCCGTGCCCGGTGCTTGGCGAGCGCCGAGCGCTCGACCACCACCCGCAGCTGGGCGAAGCGCTCGGCGGCCACCTCCGCCGGCACCGCCTCGTCGGTCATGTCCGCCGCCCGCGTGCCGGGACGGGGCGAGAACAGGAACGTGTAGGCGCTGTCGTACTCGGCCTCGGCGACGACCTCGAGGGTGCGATCGAAGTCATCGTCGGTCTCACCGGGGAACCCGACGATGATGTCGGTCGTGACGGCCAGGTCCGGGATTGCGCTCCGGGCCGCAGCCAGCCGGTCGAGGTACCGACGGGCGGTGTAGCCCCGACGCATGGCGGCGAGTACGCGATCGCTCCCCGACTGCAGGGGCAGGTGAAGGTGCTCGCAGACGGCGCCCACCTCGGCCATGGCGGCGATGGTCTCGGGCCGGAGATCCTTGGGATGGGGGCTGGTGTAGCGGACCCGCCTGATGCCGGGAACGGCTCCCACCGCCCGCAGCAGGTCGGCGAACAGGGGACGGGCCCGCGACGCGCCCGCCTCGACCCAGACCTGACCCGCCCGCTGGATCGCGTCACTCCCACTGGAGTCTCCGACCGTCGCGCCCGAGCGCAGGGCCGCGGTGATGTCCCGGCCGTAGGAGTTGACGTTCTGGCCGAGGAGGGTTACCTCCACGGTGCCGGCCCGGGCGAGGTGCTCCACCTCGGCCACCACATCGCCGAACGGTCGGCTCACCTCGCGACCCCGCACGGCGGGCACGATGCAGAAGGCACAGCTGTTGTCGCAGCCGATCTGGATGGTGACCCAGGCGGCGTGGCCGAGCTGTCGACGGACCGGAAGCGCCGACGGGAACAGCGCGCTGTCGTCGGCCGGTGCCTCGTCGAGGATCTCCATGACGGGACCCTCGCGCGCTGCCTGGCGGAGCAGTTCGGCCAGCCGGCCCACGTTGTGGGTACCGAAGACCACGTCGACCTGGCCGGCCCGCTGCTGGACCAGGCCCCGGTCCTTCTGGGCCAGGCAGCCACCGACGGCGATCTGCATGCCCGGTCGGTGGTCGCGCACCGCCTTGAGCTGGCCGAGGTGCCCGTAGAGCCGGTTGTCCGCGTTCTCTCTGATGCAGCAGGTGTTGAGGACCACGACGTCGGCTTCGCCGACCTCGTCCGTGGGCTCCATGCCCTCGGTCTCGAGCAGGCCCGCCAGCCGCTCGGAATCGTGCTCGTTCATCTGGCACCCGAAGGTGCGCACGAGGAACTTCCGGGTCACCGGCCCAGAATAGGGCGCGTTCCCTCCCCTGCCCCCGTTCTGTGCGGGCGCGCTACTCCGTCTCTCGCGAGACGGCGTGACCGTGGGCGTCTTCCCCAGCGGGAGGCAGCTGGCCTACCCCGCCGCGGTGCTCGACGAGCAGCCTGAGGGCGGTGCGGCTCTGCCCATCGATCTCGATGTCGGCAAAGTTCGGCACGCAGATCAGGTCGATGCCCGACGGGACTACGAAACCCCGAGCGATGGCCATGGCCTTCACGGCCTGATTGAGGGCCCCAGCGCCGACGACCTGCACTTCTACCGCTCCCACTTGCCGCAGCACGCTGGCCATTGCACCGGCGACAGCATTTGGACTCGATTTGCTCGAGACCTTGAGCACTTCCATGTTGCCCCCAGCTAGGACCCATCGGCGTACGTCGTGGTTCGGCCACGCGCCATCGTGTGATTCGACGTCGCGGACAAATGTCCCTTCTGTGGCTACCGCCACAAGGGGAGGTGGCCGGCCGTCGCTCGGGGGGGAGAGCGACGGCCGGCCCTGGAAGATCCCTAGTCGGTCATTCCTTCAACGAGATGGGTTCGTCGTCGGCAGCCTGTGTTCCCAATGGAACGTCCTCGGACCCCGACCCCATTCCCACCTGTTGCCGGACACGCTCGTTGAGCTCGACCATCAGCTCGGCGTTCTCGAGCAGGAACTGCTTGGCGTTCTCCCGGCCCTGACCGAGCTGCTCGCCCTCGTAGGTGTACCAGGCACCGGATTTCTTCACGATGCCCAGGTCGACGGCGACGTCGATGACCGACCCCTCCCGGCTGATGCCCCGGCCGTACATGATGTCGAACTCCGCCGATTTGAAAGGCGGCGAACAGTTCGACACTACGACGTCATTGGCCACGAAGGTATGGAGATCATCCACCTCGATGTCGTAGATGGGTCGCCATTCCGGGGGGCTGACGGCGACGATCCGGTCGTACCAGACGTCCTCGTCCAGCACGCCCTCGAGGAACTCGCTCTCCAGCGCATCGGCCAGCCGCTCCACGCGGTCACGGCGGAGCCGGGACGGGCCAAGCAACACCCTCAAGCTCCGTGCCCCTCCTCTGCCCGGCCCGTAGCCCAGCAACTGGCAGGCGAGCTCGACCGTGACGCCCTGACCCCTCAGGTAGTCGAGCACCGGCTCGGTCTGGCTGGCCGGAAGGTAACCGCGCTGAGAGCCACGGTGCTTGCCGAGCTCGGGATCGGACAGCTCAGCAGTGAGCACCTGTCCCTTGGGACCCCACATCGGGAGAGCCGATGAGAAGCGGGTGACGTTGTCGATGCCACTCACCCGAACCTCCCAACAAGGGAGCTTCCCTTGCACCCTGCGCCCCTTGACGATGCTCGGCCGCTTGGACGTTGGGTCGTAGACCCGGACCGAGCTGCCGATGCCCCAGCGCAGCAGAAGCCAGTGAAGCTGCTGAGCCAGCTGTTCGGACGTCGTGGTGAACCCGCAGCGGATGCCGCCGGTCTGCTCCCGACTGACCCAGCCATCGCTCTCCCAGAGGCCGAACAACAGGTTGCCCACCACCTCTTCGGACACGTCCGAAGCGAAAAAGGCGGTTGGGATGCGCTTTGTAGCCGCCAACTGGCCCCAGATACCGGCCCACCGGGCCAGCTCCAGTAGCCCGTTCTTCTCGCCAGTTCGGTGCGAGAAGCTGACCTGGATACCGCGAGGATGGGAATCGCACCCCAGCGCAGAGGCGATGGCGGCCGCGTCAGCCTGGAGCGACTCTTGAACATTGGTAAAGGAGATCGGCGTCTTCCCGCTCACGCAGCCGTCTCCGATGAGATAGCCGAGCATCCGGGCCCGATCCGGGGGTACTGGCTGCTCGGCTCCGAAGCCAACTGCCCGCCGGGGTCGGGCGACCCGATCACCAACGGCCAGCTCACCCGCCTCGCGCCATCCTCTGTCCGTGAGGATCCGGTGGTCGCCGGTAGCCCACAAGGCCGTGCCGTCCCGCAGATGCAGACCGATGACCTCGTGCTCGCCCTGGTCCATGCGACCGGTCACGCGCCGAACGTGCAGCTTGCCGAGCTTGTCCGCGGCCATCACCGCGACACCCTCGTCCCGCTCGACGATGTCCTCCATGGCATGCGTGCAGCCCGTGGTGGGGTCGAAGACGCGGGTACCGGCGGCCAGGCACTTGTTTTTCACCACCTTGACCCGCGTGCGGTTGCCGATGACCTCGCCGCCGTCCTTGATGGACTCGATCCTGCGGATGTCGAGTCGGACCGACGAGTAGAACTTGAGCGCCCTCCCGCCTGGGGTCACCTCAGGTGAGCCGTACACGACACCTATCTTTTCTCGCAGCTGATTGATAAATATGGCGATGGTGTTGGACCGGCTGAGGGTCCCGGTGAGCTTGCGCAGCGCCTGGGACATGAGACGGGCCTGGAGGCCGACGTGGGCGTCGCCCATCTCTCCCTCGATCTCCGCTCGGGGAGTGAGCGCCGCCACCGAGTCGATGACCAGCACGTCGAGGGCTCCCGACCGGATGAGCATGTCGGCGATCTCGAGCGCCTGCTCCCCGGTGTCGGGCTGGGAGATCAGCAGCTCGTCGATGTCGACGCCGATGGCCCTGGCGTAGACCGGGTCCATGGCGTGCTCGGCGTCGATGTAGGCACAGATGCCGCCGTTGCGCTGCCCCTCGGCCACGACGTGCATGGCCAGGGTCGACTTCCCCGAGGACTCGGGTCCGTAGAGCTCGACGATCCGGCCCCGGGGCAGCCCACCGACACCGAGGGCCAGGTCGAGGGCCATGGCGCCGGTGGGAACGGACTCGATGGCCATGTCCACCCGCTCGCCCATGCGCATGATCGAGCCCTTGCCGAACTGCTTCTCGACGTGCCCGATCGCCATGTCGAGCGCCTTGTCACGTTCCACCGGATCCCCTCTCGTCGTGGCGGTCTGGATTCGGGCCTCACCCTATGGATGGGGTGTGACGATCACACTGTTGGAACTCCAGCAGTGTAGTTCCGAACGCGTGTTCGGGGAAGGATCCTGGCCTCACGCCAGCGGCAGGGAGGCCACGACCTCGTACCGGGACCCTTCCCGGTGGGGGGTGCTGGCGACGAGAGTCAGATCGGCGACCTTCCAGCGGGCGGCCAGCGGCGTCCCCCGCCATCGCCGCAGATCCCCCTTTCGCCCGCGGGCGCGCGCCAGCGTCAGGTGCCCCCGGAAGGGGCGGTCGTCGGGAGGCTGGCCCACGCCCGTGGTGGCCTCGACGGTTGCCCGGGCCAGCTCGTCGAGACCCTCGACCGGGACCTGGAGGATGCCCCGCCCCAAGCAGGCCGTCACCGGCCCCATGTCGGCCGTCACCGGACCGGCCGAGCCCACGTCGATCCGACCGAACGTACCGGTCACCTGGTCGACTTCCCCGGCCGCCACGTGGCCGAAGAACCGCAGCGTCACGTGCCACTGCCCTTTCGTCGTCCACCGCACCCCGGACACCTCGGGTCGGGGCAGGTCGGCGAGCACATCGAGGACGTCGGCGGATGGCCAGACGGCGACGAACAGCCGCACGACTCACGCCGTCGGCGGCGAGAACCAGCGGTCGCGGAGCACGAACAGGTGCCGGTCGGTGACGAGGTTGAGCACCCGGCGAGCCTGCCGGAAGCGCTCCGCCACCTCCCCCACCACCCGCATGGCTCCGGTCGGCGACGGTGCCGTGTCGCACGCCAGCCGGTACCACCGGCGGCCGAGGTGCTCCAGCAGGGCCACCGGCCCCGCCGGCTCCACCGACTCGACGTGGCCGAATGGCTCACCAGCTTCGGCCGTCAGGCGCGCCGCCCGGAGCAGGCGGGCTGTGTCGATGGGCGCCAGCGCCCGCATCGCCGTGTGATCGGGGAACACGCCGGTGAGGAACAGTGCCAGGTCACCCAGGCGCCGGTAGATGCCGACCCGCTCGGGCTCGGGCACCACCTCCAACAGCGACGCCAGGCGCACCGGGTCGAGCTCGCTGAAGCGCCGACGTCGCCAGCCGCGTCGGGTCTGCACCCAGAAGCTGCCGCTGGCCACGTGGGTGTACGACGCCAGCAGCTCGACCAGGAAGAACCGCCGTGTCGAATCGGCCAGGAAATCGCGCAGCGCCCCGACGTCGAACACCGCCACCCGCTGGCGCGGCCCGAGCCACTCCGGCACGAACGCCGCCTGTCCGAGGTCCTCCACACAGCGGTGGACGGCGACGGCGAAGACGAGGAACGGCGAGCCCCGCAGGAAGGGATCGGCCCCCTTCTCGACGCCGAAGACCGCCTCGAACACCTCTGGTCGGGCGAGCAGGGAGTCCATCAGCTCCGGGCGCGAACGCAGCTCGACGACCCTCAGCACGTCCCCGGTCGCGGCCCGATGACCCCTCGACAACAGCTCGAGGTCATCGTCGGTCAGGTGATCGAGGTACGCCGTTCCTGTCACGCGGCGAGGCCTCCGAAAGGCGCTATCGCGGGTCCCACCGGTCGCCCCGTCCGCCGACCGTCAGGAGATCGAGCTCCGGAACTCGATGGCCTCACTGCCGATCTGAGCCACGTCGGTGATATCCACCACGGGGTAGACATGGAACTCGAAGAACGGCGAGAACTTCGCCGTATCACCCAGGATGAGACGGGGATCATCCGTCTCCACCACCGAGAAGCCTCCCTCGCCGTCAACCCGACCAAGGAACTGATGGAAGGTCGCTCCCGCGGCCGGCGACCACTTGCTGAAGACGTCCAAGCCCCGCTTCAGTGAGGCTTCGTTGTCGGCTGCGGATCCCCCCTGACGCGGCGTCCAGCTGACTACATACTTCATCGTGCCCTCCCTTGCCCCTATACCAACGACAGCCGTTGTAACACCGCCGCCGTCTCGGCACAACGGCCCGGCACGGGCTCTGTCTCAGGCGGGCGCCGGCTCGAGCATCCGCCGGCGCAGGACATCCAGCACCGAGATGGCGGCGAACTGCCGGATGCGCTCCCGATCGCCGGGAAGCTGCATCCGCACGGCCTCGAGCGACGGCCCGGGTCCGGCCAGCCCGCACCACACGGTGCCGACCGCCACGCCATCCTGGGGCGTCGGACCGGCGACGCCGGTGACGGCGAGGCCGACGTCGCTGCCGAGGACCCGGCGCGCTCCGGCGGCCATCTCCCGCGCCGTCTCCTCGCTCACGGCCGGTCCGTCGCCCACCCCCAACAGCTCGCGCTTGACGGCCGTTTCGTAGGCGACGACGGAGCCCCGGAGCCAGGCGCTCGCACCAGGCACGTTCACCAGCCTCGACGCCACCAGCCCGCCGGTGACGGACTCGGCCAGGGCCAGGGTGAGGCCGCGCTCGGCGAGCAGCGCCCCCACGGCATGCTCCATCGACTGGTCGTCGACCCCGAACACCGTCTCGCCGAGCAGCGCTCGTACCTCCGCCTCCTCGGCATCAAGGAGCGCCCGGGCGTCGGCCTCGGTGGTCGCCTTGGCGGTGATGCGGACCTTGATGCCCTCGATCCCGCTGGCCAGAAAGGCGATGGTGGGATTCCCGCCCGCCTCGTCGAGGGCGACGAGACGCGGCCCCACCATCTCCGCCAGCTTGGACTCCGACAGTCCCCACGAACGCAAGGTGCGGCTGAGGATCACCGCCGCAGTGCCGGCGCGGGCCTGAAGGTCCGGGATGACGCCCCGCTCCGCCATCTCCATCATCTCGTGCGGTACACCCGGGATGGCGTAGATCACCTTGTGGCCCACCGGGCAGACGAGCCCCGGTGCCGTCCCCCGGACCTGCGGGATCACGCTGGCGCCCTCGGGCACCTCGGCTTGGCGCAGGTTGCTCGCCGGCATCTCCCGCCCCCGCGACCCGAACATGGCTGCGATCCGCTCGACGATCGCCTCGTCGCGCACGAGGCGCACGTTCATGACCTCGGCGATGGCGTCCCTGGTGATGTCGTCCTGGGTCGGCCCGAGGCCACCGCAGACGACGACCGCGTCGCTGCGAGCCAGCGCTGAGCGAAGCGCCAGCACGATCCGGGTCTGGTTGTCGCCGACCTTGGTCTGGAAGAAGGAGTCGATGCCGGCGAGCGCCAGCCGCTCCCCCAGCCAGGCCGAGTTGGTGTCGACGATCTGTCCGAGCAGCAGCTCGGTGCCGACGGCGACGACCTCAGCCCGCACAGCGCCCGCGCTCCGGTCGACCTGGGTGTGTTCCACATTTGGTCGAAAGTGGGCGCGACGGCTGCGAGCGCATCGCCCACTTTCGACAAGACGTGGAAGCGCACCAAGGTGCCGGGGGCGGAGGACCGGCCGTCACCTCGCCCCCTTGGGCTGGGCGCCCAGGCCGGCCACCGCGCCCGACGCACCCACGGCTCCGACCGGCTGCGCCGCGCCGCGTCGGTCGACCATGTACTGGGTGCCGGAGACGTAGGTCAGCCCCACGGCCACCCAGAGGACGGCGACCACCAGGCCGTGGTGGTGGGTGGCCACCGGCGGCAGCAGGGCGAGGCCCACGGCCAGGTCCTGGGCCCACGCCTTCGCCTTGCCCGTCCACCGGGCCGGCACCGACACCCCGCGGCGGCCGACGATGACCCGGTAGGCGCTGATACCCAGCTCCCGCCCGCCGATGAGCGCGACCGGCAACCACCAGATCTCACCGCGCGCGACCAGGGCGACCAGCGCACCCACCACGAGGAACTTGTCTGCCAGCGGATCGAGGAAGGCGCCGGAGCGCGTCGCCCCGTGGCGGCGGGCCACCCAGCCGTCGAGGCCGTCGGTGCCCGCCAGGACCGCCCACACGACGACGGTCACCCACGATGCGCCCAGGGCGAGCACCAGCGCCAACAGCACGGGCGTGGCCAGCAGGCGGGCGACGGTGATGGCGTTGGCCGGCGTGGCCAGGGCTGAGGGCCCGTACGTGCCGGGACCCACCGACTTCACGGCGTCGCCTCCAGGTCGGGCCCGGCCGACCCGGTGACCACCACGTCGACGAGGTCTCCGGGGCGGAGATCATCGGGTACGCCCACGACGCCGTCGATCTCGGGCGCCTCGCGGTGGGAGCGTCCGACACCGATCCGATCGACCAGCACCTCGACGGTCTCGCCGATCAGCTCGGCCCGACGGCTGGCCGTGATCAGGTCCTGCAGCTCCGACAGCTCGGCCAGGCGCTCGCCCACCAGGCCAGCCGGCACCCGCTGGTCGAGGCCGGCCGCATAGGTGCCCTCCTCTTCCGAGTAGGCGAAGAAGCCGGCCCAGTCCAGTCGGACCGCGCCCAGGAACTCCATCAGCCGGTCGTGGTCCTCTTCGGTCTCCCCCGGGTAACCGACGATGAACGAGGAGCGGAAGGCCGCCGAGGGCTCGCGGGCCCGGATGTCGGAGATGCGGCGGGCAAAGCGCGCGCCGTCGCCCCACCGGCGCATCCGCCGCAGGAGGGGCCTGGAGACGTGCTGGAGGGACAGGTCGAAGTAGGGCACGCCCGTGCCGCAGATGGCATCGACCAGGCGATCGTTCAACTCCGACGGGTAGAGGTACAGCAGGCGCGTCCGCTCGACGAGCTCGGCGACGCGTTCGATCAGCCCGATGATGGCGCCGGCCCGCCCCACGTCCCTTCCGTACGAGGCGAGATCCTGGGCGACCAGCACGACCTCGCGCACCCCGAGGGCCTCCACCTCCTCGAGCACCGCTCCCTCGGAGCGGGACCGCTGTCGCCCCCGGAAGGACGGTATGGCGCAGAACCCGCACGCCCGATCGCAGCCCTCGGCCACCTTCACGTACGCCCATGGCGCACTGGCCGGCGGCCGGCCGAGATTGAGTAGATCGAGACTGGGCACGGCGGGAGCCGACAGGCTGACCGGTACACCGAAGCCGGCCACTCGATCGACCTCGGGTAGCGCGCGGGCCAGCTCGTCGCCGTAGCGCTCGGCCATACAGCCCGTGACGACGACCTCCGCCCCTGGTCGTCGGGCACCGGCCATGGTCAACACGGTCTCGATCGACTCCTCGCGGGCGGCCTCGATGAAGGCGCAGGTGTTGACGACAAGCAGGTCGGCGTCCTCGGGCCGGTTCGCCGGTAGCAGCCCATCGCCCTCGAGGGTGCCGGCCAGCTTCGCCGAGTCGACATCGTTCTTGGGGCAGCCCAAAGTCTCGAGCCAGTAACGCCGGGGCACGAGCTCAAATCTACCGCCGCCACCCTCCAGGAGGGCGAGGCGACCTCCTTCCAGGCGCCTACAGGTTGCCCCGTCTGGCCTGCTCCGCCTCGATCGCCTCGAAGAGGGCCTTGAAGTTGCCGACCCCGAAGCCCCGGGCCCCCTGGCGCTGGATGATCTCCAGGAACAGCGTCGGACGATCGCCGACGTTCTCGGAAAAGATCTGCAGCAGGTGACCGTCCTCGTCGCGGTCGACGAGGATGCCGAGGCGCCTGAGCTCCTCCCACGGCAGGTCGAGGTCGCCGAGACGCCGGCGCAGGTCGTCGTAATAGTCGGCCGGGACGTCGAGGAAGCGCAGGCCGCGCCGTCGCAGGGCGTCCACGGTGGCGACGATGTCGTCGGTGGCCAGGGCCAGATGCTGGACACCGGGACAGCCGTAGAAATCGAGGAACTCCTGGATCTGGCTCCGCCGCTGACCCTGGGCGGGCTCGTTGATGGGAAGCACGACCCGGGATCCGTCCCACACCACGGTCGACATCAGCGCCGAAAACTCGGTGGAGATCTGGTCGTCGCCGAAGTGCACCAGGCGCTCGAAGCCCAGCACCTGCTCGTAGAACTCGACCCAGCAACCGAGGTCACCCGGTCCCACGTTGGCCACGACGTGATCGAAGCTGCGCAACCCCACCGTCGCACCTTCCGGCGGAGGAGGAAGCCGGCGGGACTCGAAGCCGGGGGCGAAGGCGCCGGAGTAGGCGGTCCGCTCCACGAAGGTGTGCTCGGTGTCGCCATAGGCGGCGATCGTCGCCGTCACCAGCTTGCCGCTGTCGTCCTCGTCGGTGCGCGGACCAGCGATGCCGACCGCGCCGCGTGCCAGCGCCGCGTCATAGGCGGCCGCCGCGTCGGTCACGGCGAATGCCAGCGAACGCACCCCGTCACCGTGGGCGCGGTGGTGAGCGGCGATCGGCGACGACGCCTGGAGGGCGCCCGTCACGACCAGCCGGAGGGCGCCCTGCTCGAGGACGTAAGAAGCCCGGTCAGACACGCCTGTCTCGGGACCGGCGTAGGCCACCACCTCGAAGCCGAGCCCGCCCGCGAAGAAGTGCGCGGCCTGGCGGGCGTTGCCGACCCAGAGCTCGACGTGATCCCATCCCTCCAGCTCGATGGCGCTCATGGTGCCCTCCCCTCTTCACGGTCACGTTCCAGCCCGTCCCAGAACGCCCTGACCCCGTCCAGCATCTCGCCCGCCCCGGCGAGGAACATGTCCTGATCGAAACCCGGCTGCGAATACACCTCGGCCAGCTCGTCGGTCGTGTGCGCGGCGTGCTGGTCCTCCACCCGGTCGTGCCAGGTCCAGAACGACAGCGTCAGACCCGGGCACTCGCGCGCCGAGAAGACCCGAAGACCGGAGATGAGCTCCTTCCAGAACCCGGCCGCCGCCCAGTGCTCGACGGCGTACGACGCGCCGGCGGCGACCGATGGATCGTCTGATCCGTAGATGCGCAGGAGCTCGTCGCAGAAGAAGGCCGTGGCCGGCGTTGCCTGCCGGCGCTTTCCGAGGTCGCTGAACCCGAGGCCGAGGGGCTCGGCGAAGCCCAGCAGCCATTCGAAATGGGCGGCCGGGAAGCGAAATCGCGCCCCCTCCACGCTGCCCTCGGTCGAGACGAGCTCCGCCTCGGCGTCAGTATCCGCCGCCCCGCGGGGCGGACGGAACGGCACCCCGAGCTCGTTCATCAGGATCTCCTTCCCGGCCCGGTAGGACGCCAGATCGGGCGCGTTGATCACCTTCCGCAGCTGGGCCTCGACGAACAGGTGGCTGAACACGCTGAACTGCACGGTCAGGTGGCGGACGTCCGCTCGGGTGGCCACGCCGGTGGCAAACCACCGGGTGTAGCGGTTGTCGACAACCACGGGATGGCGACCGACCACATCGTCCACGCGTGGCCCGAAGGCGTGCCATCCCGCCGTGCCGGTTGAGGGTCCCCGGGTTAGCGTCATCGTCCCTCCTCTCGGCATCTGGCGTCACAAGTTGTACCCCAAGAAGAGCCATTACTACCGGTCAGGGTCAAGTGTTTCGAGAAACACTGGTCAATTTGTCTTGTCTGGTCCGGACGGCGCGCTAACCTCTGGACGTGTTGGCCAGGACGATCGATCGCTTGGACGCCCGCCTCATCGGACTGCTGGCCGAGGCGCCGAGGGCCGGCGTCCTCGAGCTGGCCCGCCGCCTCCACGTCGCCCGGGGCACGGTGCAGGCGAGGCTGGACAAGTTGGTGAGCCGGGGAGTGGTCACCGGCTTCGGCCCCGACCTCCACCTCGGTGCGCTCGGCTACGAGGTCACCGCCTTCGTCAACCTGGAGATCACCCAGGGCCGTCTCGGCGACGTCGTCGACCACCTGCGCAAGGTCCCCGAGGTGCTCGAAGCCCACGCCATCACCGGGCCGGGCGACCTGCACTGTCGGGTGGCGGCCCGCACCAACGAGCACCTCCAGGACATCATCAACCACATCCTCGAGGCGCAGGGCATCGGCCGCAGCACGACGGTGATCGCCCTGTCCGAGCAGATCGCCTACCGCGCCCTGCCCCTCGTCGCCACGCTGGCCGACGACGACAAATGAAGGAGGCCAAGTGTCATCACTGCCACCCCAATGGGTGAAGGGCCGTGCCTCTCGTCAGGCCCACGCCGATCTGCCGACCGGAACGGTGGAGGAGGAGCACGGCCGGGAGGGTTTCGCCGGCGCGGCCAGCCACCTCTACCGTCTGCACCCGCCAACGGGCTGGACCGCCATCTCCGGCCCCCTGCGGCCGATGGCGCTCGATGCCAATCGGTTGGACGATCCGGGTGACGGCACTCCCTCGGTGCTGCTCGTGAACGACGACTTGCGCATCGGATGGTGGACCAGACCGGCGACGGACGCGACCTGGTTCTTCCGGGACGCCGACGGTGACGTGCTCTACCTGGTGCATGAAGGCGAAGGGAGACTCGCGACCGAGTACGGCCCCCTCGCCTACCGACCCGGCGACTACCTGCTGGTGCCCCGGAGCACGACCCATCGCTTCGAGCCGGTGAGCACGACGCGGCTGCTGACCATCGAGGCGTTGGGCGGGACCATCGGACTTCCGGACCGGGGCCTGCTTGGTCGGCACGCCCTCTTCGACCCTGCCGTGGTCGAAGTGCCCGAGCCCGTGGCGCACGACGACAAGGGCGACTACCGCGTGCGCGTGCTGCGGGAGGGGGTCGTCAGCGAGATCCGGTACCCCTTCCATCCCCTCGACGTCGTGGGCTGGAAGGGCGACCTGGCCCCGCTCCGGCTGGCGGCGGGTGATTTCCGCCCTGTCGTGTCGGAGCGCTACCACCTTCCGCCCTCGGCCCATACCACGTTCGTCGGGAACGGCTTCGTGGTGGCTACGTTCGCGCCCCGCCCGCTGGAGCGCGATCCCGCCACCCTCAGCGTGCCCTTCTACCACCGCAACGTCGACGTGGACGAGGTGATCTTCTACCACCGGGGCGAGTTCTTCAGTCGGGCCGGCATCTCGGCGGGGATGCTCACCTTCCACCCGCACGGCGTCCACCACGGTCCTCAGCCCGCGGCCGTGCGGCGGGCCGAAGAGCGCGGCCCCGGCGGCTACGCGGACGAGATCGCTGTCAACGTCGACGCCCGCCGTCCGCTCCACACGACCCCGGTCGCCGAGGCCATCACCGTCGAGGGCTACGAGCAGTCGTGGCAGGCGACCAGCTGAGCTCGCTCATCGGGCCCGCCTCCCGGGCGGGCTCACTCATCGGGCCCGCCTCCCGGGCGGGCCTCACGGGTGAGTGGCTTCCACCACCGAGTGAATGCCGCCCCGGACGAGCCAGTCGGTGCGCACGGTCATCCGCTTCGGGCCCACGGCGGCAACCAGGTCGTCGAGAATGCGATTGGTGACCTCCTCGTGGAAGGCGCCCTCGTCGCGGTAGCTCCACAAGTAGAGCTTGAGCGACTTGAGCTCGACGATCGAGGCGGCGGGCACGTAGGTGAGGGTGACCGTCGCGAAGTCAGGCTGGCCCGTCATCGGGCACAGGCAGGTGAGCTCGGGCGTCTCGAAGCGGATCTCGTAGTCACGACCCGGCCGCGGGTTCTCCAGGGCCACGAGCTCCTTCGACGGGGAGGTCGGCACCGAGCCGACGATACCGCTCAGGGCCAGCGGCGAGAGTCGGGTCCGCCCGGCGGCGGCGATTCGCCGCGGGCCATGAGCAGGCCCCGTCGGTCGGGCCCGAGCAGCAGGACCCGTCCGGGCACCGAGAGCTCCTTCAGCATCAGCTCGCCGGCGTCGCGCACGCGGGGCGCGACCTCGGCGTCGCAGAAGCCGATGAGGCTGGGACCGGCACCCGACCACGACGCCGCCAGCGCCCCGGCATCGACCAAGCGGCCGAGCAGCTGGGAGGCCTCCGGAAAGAGCGGGCTGCGGGCGGACTGGTGCAGGCGATCCTCGGTGGCTGCCCGCACGAGGTAACGACGGTTGGCCAGGCCGCCCACCAGCAGGCCCATGCGACCGAGGTTGAACGTGGCGTCACGGTGGCTCACCGTGGCCGGCAGTGCCTGGCGGGCCTGGCTCGTCGCCAGGGTGCGCGTCGGCACGAGCACCACGAAGGCCAGCTCGGGGTCGAGGGCGAGGGGGGCGACCACCGGGGCACCGGCGACGGTGGTGGCGGCGACCAACCCACCCCACACGGACGCGGCCGCGTTCTCGGGATGGCCGTCGGACGCCGCCGCCACGGCCAGGGGGTCGTTGGCGCCCGCGGCCGCGGCCGTGGCCGCGGCCAGGGCAGCCGACGAGCCGAGCCCCCTCCCGAGCGGGATGGACGACCGCACCGCGATGGCGAAGTGGTCGTGGCCGAGCACCTCCATGGCGATCCGCGCCGCCAGGTGCGAGGCGTCGCCCGCCAGCTCGGCACCCTGACCCTCGGCCCTCACGGTCAGGCGAGGGGCCGACTCGACCTCCACCTCGACGTACAGCTCGAGCGCCACGGCCAGGGAGTCGAAGCCGGGGCCGAGGTTGGCCGCCGATGCCGGGGCTCTCGCACGCACGGCGTCAGGGTAGTGCGACAGCCCCGTCGGGGCGGGCTTCTACGAGCGGAGCGCCCCCGGCTCCTCGAGCCAGCGGTTCAAGGCGACGGTCCTGGAGTTGCGCAGGACGAGGACGTGCTCGACGGCACGCCGCACGCGACGCTGCTGATCGGCCGTGATCACGACCCTGCGCAGCAGGTAGTCGGCCTTGTCGCCGTGGTCCTCCTCGGCGTAGGCGTGGACCTTGAAGTTCTCGACGTCGGCGCCATAGTGGTCGCGGAGGCCCTCGTACATCATCTTGGCGTAGCCGGTGGAGGCGGCGAACCGCTCCCCCGCCCAACCGAAGGCAGCCAGCCCTTCTTCGTAGGAACGCCGCATGTAGTACAGGCTGGTGAAGACCGACCCGATGGTCTCCGGCAGCGGGCGGTAGGCCAGGAGCTCCTCGTCGGTGATGCCCAGCTGCCGCGCCCACTCGACCTTCATGTCCACGTGGTTGCGGTCGCCGGCGAAGCCGGTCTCGTCGGCCAGGTTCTGCAGCCAGTGGAAGTGGTGCTCGCTCGAGTCGAGGTCGAGGGCATCGGTGTCCGGCGCGTTGGCCACCAGTGACCCGAACTCGGTGGTGTACCACTTCCCCAGGAAGTAGTACTCCTTGGCCAGGCGCCTCACCAGATCGACGGACAATCTCCCGTCGGCCACCCGCTCCCATACGTGGTTGCGGGCCGTCGCCACCTCGGCCTGCAGGGCCTCGAGACTGGCCATGAACGCATCGACGGGCACTCCCTCGACGGCCCCGCCGCGCCTGATGTCTCTGAACTCCCGGACCTCGGTCATAGGGCCAAGTGTAGGATCCTGGTGACGCTGGTGTCAGGTTCGTCGTGGGACGGGGAGTAGCCGAATGGACGTCGATCTCGTCGAGCTGGCCGGTCGCCGCGGCCGCCTCACCGCCCGGGCCTGACCAGCGGAGCCGCCTCGTGCCCGTCCACCTCAGCAGCGCTGAGCACGCCGTCGTCGGCGCCGCCTGCGAGCGCCTGATCCCGGCCGACGAGTCACCGGGGGCGGCCGCGGCCGGGGCAGCCGACTACATCGACGCCCTGCTGGGGGCGTTTCGCTTCGACCCGCCCCGCATCTGGGCCGGGGGGCCGTTCTCGGGCCGCGCCGGGGGAAGAGCGGGGTTCGGCGACTTCGTTCCCCTCGACCCACTGGACGAGCTCGCCTGGCGGACGCGCATCGAGGGCTCGCGGGGCCGAGTCGAGCGGGAGTGGAACGGCCCCGTGATCGGGCTCCAGGAGCAGTACGAGGCGGGGATCGCGGCCCTCGGGCTCGACTTCGCCGGGCTGGGGGCAGGAGACCAGGATGCGCGCCTGGACGCGGCGCCCGAGTTCCGGTCGCTGCTCTACGAGCACGCCTGCGAGGCGATGTACGGCCCCCCGGAGTACGGGGGCAACCGCGACCTCGTCGGCTGGCGGTCCATCGGCTTCGAGGGCGACGTCCAACCGAGGGGCTGGACTGCCGCCGAGGTGTCGGAGCCGTGAACGGGCGCGACCTGGACGCCGACGCCGTCATCGTGGGCAGCGGGCCCGGCGGCGCCACCGCCGCCGACGTGCTCACCGCGGCCGGGTGGAGCGTCATCGTGCTGGAGAAGGGCCGCAACCACCTGCTCGACCTCGAGCCTCCCTACGGCCTCAAGGGCGACTTCTCCAACGACGAGATCAAGTTCGGGCGCCGCCACTTCCTCGGCCCGGATCCCCTTCTCGAGCCCCGGGCCTTCCGGAGGGCCGAGGGCGACGGCGACCACCTCCTGGTGGGTGAGGTGAACAACCTCCCCTCCGGCCTAGGCGGCGGCGCGGTGCACGCCGACGCCAAGATGCCGCGCTTTCGCGAGGTGGACTTCCGCCTGCTGTCCGAGCGCGGCCCGATCGACGGCGCCGACCTGGCCGACTGGCCGCTCGACTACGCCGATCTCGAGCCCTGCTACGCCGAGGCCGAGCGTCTCGTGGGAGTCGCCGGCGAGGCTGGGATCAACCCCTTCGAGTCCTGGCGGTCCGGGCCCTATCCGATGCCTCCCGGGCCCGACATGTACGGAGCGATTCTGTCGGCCGACGCTGCAACCCGCTTGGGCTACCACCCCTACCGGGCACCCACCGGGGTCAACAGCACGGACTACGACGGACGGCCGGCGTGCAACAACTGCGGGTTCTGCGGGCAGTACGGCTGCCCGATCCACGCCAAGGGAGACGCGGTGTCCTCGTTGCGCCGAGCCCTGCGCAGCGGGCGGTGCGAGATCCGTGCCCGGGCAATGGTCACCGATGTCGCCGTCGACGGATCGGGTCGACGGGCGCGGTCCGTGCGCTACCTCGACGCCGGCGGCGACGTCCACGAGGTGACGGCCGGCCACGTCGTGCTCGCCGCCGGCGCCTTCGAGACGCCCCGCCTGCTGCTTCGCACCGGGATCGCCAACTCCTCGGGTCTGGTCGGAAGGCTCCTGATGTTCCACTTCCAGACCTATGTGGCGGCGTCGTTTCCGTTCAGCCTCCATCCGAACCGGGGTCGAACCGTCACGCACCACCACGACGACTTCGTGGCTCCGAACGGCGACGACCTCGCCGCCGCCCGGCGGGCGGGCCTCCCCTGGTTCAGCGGCGGCACGGTCGAGCATGGTGGCGGCACGGGCCCCATCACCGAGGCACTCAACTGCCCGCCAGGCTCGCTCCACAAGGAGCTCATGCGCTCGTCGATGCTGCGCGATCGGCTGTGGGTCTTCACCATGCAGGGCGAGGACATGCCCCAAGCCGCCAACCGCGTCGACCTCCATCCCTCGGTGCACGACATCCACGGTCTGCCGGCAGGCCGGGTGACCTACTCGCCGCACCGCCACGAGCTGGCCGCCTCCGACCACTGGGGACCGAAGCTGGAGGCCATCCACACCGAGGCGGGAGCTTCCTGGACCGCAAGAACCACCTCGCCCCCGACGGACGAGGACTCGGCCGCCGCCATGGGGTGGACCCCGATCAGCCGCCACGTCATGGGCACCTGCCGCATGGGGACCGACCCGCGCACGAGTGTCGTAGACCCTTATGGTCGGTTCCACGACGTGGAGAACATGATCTGCACCGACTCGTCGGTCTTCGTCACCTCTTCGGGCTACAACCCAACCCTCACGATCGTCGCCCTCGCCATCAGGGCGAGCAGGGCGCTGGTCGATGGCGGTACTGCTAGCCGCGGGGAAGACCGAGCAGCCGTTCGCCGATGATCGTGCGCTGGATCTCCGATGTACCTCCGGCGATGCTGGCCGCCTTGCTCCACAGCCACTGACGCTGCCAGCCCCCTTCAGCGGGGTTGCCGTCGGCCCGACCCCACAGTGGCGCGGCCTCACCCACCACGTCGAGGGCGAGCTGTGACAGGTGTTGGGTCATCGCCGTCCAAGCCAGCTTCACCCAGCTCGACTCCGGGCCCGGCGCCTCGCCCCGCTCGAGCCGCGAGAGGGTCCGCCAGTTATGGAGACGCAGGACGCGCAGCTCCACGAAGGCTTGCGCCAGTCCGTCGGCGACAAGGGGGTCGTCGAGCCTGCCGTTGTCGACGGCCAGGCGGTACAGCGCATCCAGGCGGGCTTCGTGGAGCACCTGCTCCTTGAAGGGAAAGTTGGTGCCCCGCTCGTGGGCCAGCGTCGTGCCCGCGACCGCCCAGCCGCCGCCGATGGCACCCACGAGACGGTCGGTCGGGACGAAAGCGCCATCGAGGAAGACCTCGTTGAACTCGGCGTCACCGGTGATCTGGACGAGCGGCCGGATGTCGACGCCGGGCCCCTCCATGTCGATCACCAGGCACGAGAGGCCACGATGACGCGGTCCCTCGGCATCGGTCCTCGCCAGAGCCAGGCCCCACCGGGCGAACTGGGCGTAGGAGGTCCAGACCTTCTGACCCGTGACCCGCCATCCACCGTCGGCGGGTTCGGCCCGCGTCGCCAGCGAGGCGAGGTCGGAGCCGGCGCCCGGCTCGCTGTAGAGCTGACACCAGATCTCGGTCGCGTCGAGGATCGGCGGCAGCCATCTCCGGCGCTGGTCCCCGGTGCCGTGGGCCAGCAGGGTCGGACCGGCCAGGTTGATGCCAACCCGGTTGACGGGCTGGGGCGCGCCCGAGCGGGCGTACTCGAGGTTGAACAGCGCCACCTGCACGGCCGTGGCCCCTCGCCCGCCGTGCTCGGCCGGCCAGTCGATACCCACCCAGCGATCGGCCGCCAGCTTGGCCTGCCAGCGGCGGCCCCACGCCACCTCCTCGTCGATCGATCGGAACAGAGGCGGTGTCTCCCCGTGCTCGCCGAACCACTGCTGGGCATCGCGGGCGAAGGCCTCGTCCTCGGCTCGCAGGGAGAGATCCATTGGCCGACTCTCAGAGGTCCCAGAACCGCTGACGCCCGGCGGCGACGAAGGACTCCTCGAGGCGCCGCTCGTCGTCGGGGGTGAATGGTCGATAGGCGGGCTCGCCGCGACCCCGCACGAAGATCGTGTCGCCTCCCGTCCGGTCCGATCGGAACTTCTGGTGGACGAGCGTCCGCTTCACGATCTTGTTCGTCGCCGTGGCCGGCATGGAGGCGGTCATCCTGAGGTAGCGGGGCCGCCACTTTGGGGCGACGTCGGCCTGGCCGTCGAGCCACGCGGCGAGCGCCGCACCATCGGGTCGGCGCCCGTCTCGAAGCACGACGCAGGCCATGACCTGATCACCCGCCTGCTCGTCAGGTACGCCGTAGGCGGCGGCGACGACCACGTCGGGATGGCGGGACAGCGCCGACTCGATGGGGCCGGCGGGGAAGTTCTCGCCGTCGACCCTGATCCACTCGGCCGTCCGTCCGGCGAAGTAGAGGTACCCCTCGCCATCGACGTAGCCGAGGTCACCGCTCCAGTACCAGCCCCGACGGGTGGCTCGGGCGTTGGCCTCGAGGTTGTTGTAGTAGCCCTCGAAGGGACCGGAACCGGCAGTGCTCACGATCTCGCCGACGCACTCCTCGGCGTTGACCAGCCGGCCGGCCGCGTCGAAGCGGGCCCCCGGAAGGAACCGGCCGTCCTCACCGACGACCTTCACCGCTTCGCCCACCCGGCCCATGGCTCCCGGCGGCATCCCCGGCTCGCGGTTGACCGCCACACCACCCTCGGTGGCTCCGAAGGCGTCGATCACCTCGACGCCGAAGCGGGCGCCGAACGCCTCGACCACCTGCGGCGATCCTTCGTTGCCGAAGGCGATCCGCATGGGGTTGTCGGCGTCGTCGGCCCGCGCCGGAGTGTCGAGGATGTAGGAGAGCGGCTTGCCCGTGTAATTGAAGTACGTGGCTCCGTACCGCCGCACGTCCTCGAGCCAGCGCGAGGCGCTGAACCGCCGGGCCAGGCCGACCGATCCTCCGTGGACGATCGACGGTGCCCAGCCGACCATGACGGCGTTGGAATGGAACAGCGGCATGCTGACGTAACCGACATCGTCGGGACCGAGGCCGAGCAGCATGCCCATGCGGTTGCCGGTGACCATGATCCGTCGCTGGCTGCAGATCACCGCCTTCGGGGCGTCGGACGTTCCGGAGGTGAACACGAGGGCCCAGATGGAGTCCGGCGAAGGATCGTCGACAGGCGGATCCCCGTCACCAACCTCGGCCAGGGCCTCGTCCAGCGAGCCGCCCAATCGGGGCTCGGGATCGCCCGGGTCGGCGAACCGCCGGGACACCAGCACGCCGCCCTCCGACAGGCCCAGACCGTCGACGATGGGCTCCAGCAGGGGCTGGTGTCGGGGCTCGGTCACGATCATGGCCACGTCGGTGTGGGCGATGTCGCGCCGCAGGCTCTCGCCGCGACGGGTGTGGTTGAGCCCCACGATCGCGGCCCCGGCGAGGGCCGCGCCCCCGAGAGCGAAGAGGTAGTCCGGGACGTTGTCCAGCAGCACGCCGACGTGGAAGGGGCGTCCCGGCAGACGGCGGGAGACGAACAGGTTCGCCCACCGCCGGCACTCGGCCACGTACTCGCCGTGGGTCCAGCTGCGCTCGCCGAAGCGCACGGCGGGCCGGGGCGAGATGTCCGGGTCTGACGCATTGCGCCGTAGGAGGGCGGCGGCGGTCGGCGCTGGCATCGGCGCGGCTCCGGGAGCGGGCGCGTCTCGCCGCGGCGCGCCCGCGTTGGCTGCCGTCGCACCGAGCACCCCGTCTCCTGACACGGGCGTCACATTATTATGATCCCACCGATGGCGGACCTCTTCGACGTCGTCGGCCGCCAGCGTGCGTGTCGGCAGTTCCGGCCCGATCCCGTGGAGGACGAGCTCGTCGTGCGCTGCCTCGCTGCGGCCACGTTCGCCCCGAGCGCTGAGAACCGTCAACCTTGGGCCTTCGTCGTCGTCCGGGACCCCGGGCTGCGGGCCGTGATCGGGGACCTCACCAGACGGGCGTGGGAGGGAGGGGGTCGCCAGCACTCGGAGGACAGGCTGGCCTCCGGTCTCCTCGCGGACGTCGATCGCGGCGCCGCGGGGGGCGTGGCCGGGGCGCCGATCCTGGTCGTGGTGTGTGGCGACACGCGGCTGGGCCTGGAGGTGACCCTGCAGGCATCGATCTTTCCCGCCATCCAGAACCTGCTCCTTGCGGCCACCGCCCTCGGGTTGGGGTCGGCGCTCACCACGCTGCCCGTCTCTTTCGACAGCGAGCTGCGCACGGCGCTGGCGCTCCCCGACCCGGTCCACCCTCTCGCCGTCGTCCCCCTGGGTTGGCCGGTTCGTGCGTTGGGTCGCCCGCGGCGCCAACCGCTCGCGGAGAAGGCCCACCGCGACCGCTACGGGGCGCGGTGGTGAACGCCTAGTCCTTCTTGCCGATGAGGGGATGGGCTGGCATGCCCACCGGCTGCAGATGCTGGCCGAGGACCTCGTGGAAGTGCTCGGCCACGCCTTCGGGGTCCCACCCTCCGTCCCGCCACATGGCCGCCACCTGGCGGGGCGTCTGGAAGAGGGTGAAGGCGTAGCCCGTCCGGCCCAGGACCTGGCCGTTGACGTACGACGCCTGCTCGGAAGCGAGGAAGGCGACGAGCGGAGCGTTGAGCGAGGGGTCCTGGTCGGGGGGCGGCTCGCTCCCCGTCCGCTCGTAGAGCCCGGCCGTCATGCGGGTGGTACCCGCCGGCGCCACGGCGTTGACCGTGATGCCGTTGCGGGCCAGCTCGAGGGCCCACACGAAGGTCATCCCCATGATGCCGGCCTTGGCGGCGCCGTAGTTGGTCTGGCCGAAGTTGCCGCGAAGACCCGCCGACGAGGTGATGTTGACGATGCGTCCGTAGCCCGCCTCCCGCATCCGCTCGGCCGCGTGCCGCGTGCAGTTGAACGTGCCCTTCAGGTGGACGGCTACCACGGCGTCGAAGTCGTCTTCGCTCATCTTCACCAGGGTCCGGTCCCGGATGATGCCGGCGTTGTTGACCAGGATGTCGATCCGGCCGAAGGTGTCGACAGCGGTCTCGATGATGCGTCCGGCGGCGGCGAACTCGCTCACCGAGTCGTAGGACGGTACCGCCTTTCCTCCCGCTGCTTCGATGTCGGCGCACGCCTGGGCTGCGGCGTCATTGTCGCCGCCCCGGCCGTCGAGCGACACGCCGACATCGTTGACGACGACACTGGCGCCCTGCTGGGCGAGGCATAAGGCGATCTCGCGGCCGATGCCCCGGCCGGCGCCGGTCACGACCGCAACCCTTCCGTCGAGCAGCATGCGTCGAAAGCTAGCCGCTCGAGTCGGCGGTGCTCGACGGGCCCAAGCTGACGTGCGTGTCGTGTTTCGGCACTACGCTCGGCGCGGGTGGCAACCGGCAAGAGGGCGACCGGCAAGAAGCCGACAAGGACTGCCGCCACCAAGGGCTCGGCGGGCTCGGCGGCGAGGGGGTCGGGCTCCGCGTCCAAGCGACGGACCGGGTCGGGCCGGTCGAGCGGAGACGGCGCCCGGTCAGGGCAGGGTGGTCCCGCTCGGGATCGGGCCCTGCGGGCCCGGGGCCAGCGCACGATGGGTCGGCTGCTCGATGCCGGGGTGGACGTGCTGCGCCAGCGGGGCTACCAGGCGGCGCGGGTCGACGACATCGTCAAGGCGGCAGAGACCTCTCACGGTACGTTCTACTTGTACTTCGCCAATAAGGAAGACCTGTTTCGGGCCCTGGCCCTGGACGTGGCCGACGCCATGGTCGCCCTGGCCGAGTCGCTGGGACCCGTGGGACCCGACCGTGAGGGCTTCGCTGAGCTCCGTCAGTGGATGGGTCGGTTCGCCGACCTCTATCGGCGCCACCGCGCCGTGATCCAGGCCTGGACGGAGGCCGAGACGGGAGCGAGCGAGTTCGGTCGCCTGGGAACCGAGCTCATGACCCGGTTCACCCAGGTGCTCATCGACCGCATCGACCGGACGAGCGTGGTTGGCGTCGACCCGCAGATCGCTGCCCTGGCCATGGTGGCCATGATCGAGCGCTTCAACTACTACCTGCTCAGCAGGCAGACCACGGTGACCAGAGACCAGATGCTGGACACCCTGACGACGATCGCCCACATCGGGCTCTTCGGAGGCCGGCGACGGCCGGCCCGGGAGGCCGGCCCGGGAAAGCAGCCGGCCCGGACGGCGCGAGCGACCCGGGCCACCTCCGCCCGCTGACCCGCCATCGCCATGGACTTCGACTACCCGCCCGAGGCGGAAAAGCTTCGACACGAGCTCCGGACCTGGCTGGACGCCAACTTGAGCGACCGCCTCCGGGGCGCGACATGGGCCAGCGCGACCGACGCCGACCACGAGGACGTGGCCCTGCTACGGGAGTGGAACGCCAAGCTTGCCGACGCTGGCTACGCCGCCATCGCCTGGCCCGAGGAGTACGGCGGCCGCGGCGCCGGCGTGATGGAGCAGGTCGTGCTGGCCGAGGAGATGAACCGGGCCGGCGCGCCAGGGACGCTCAACCCCATCGGCATCTCGAACATCGCCCCGGCGATCATGGCGCACGGGACAGAGGAGCAGAAGCGGCGGCTCCTCCCCAGGATGCGGCGTGGCGACGACATCTGGTGCCAGGGCTTCTCCGAGCCTGACGCCGGCTCGGACCTGGCCTCGCTGAGGATGTCTGGCGTGCGGGACGGCGACCACTACCTCGTCAACGGCCAGAAGGTCTGGAACACCCTGGGAAACCTGGCGAACTGGTGCGAGGTCCTCGTGCGGACCGACCCCTCGGTGTCCCGCCATCGCGGCATCAGCTGCCTGCTCGTCGATATGACGCTCCCCGGTATCGAGGTCCGCCCGCTCGTCACCATCACCGGCGAGCGGGACTTCAACGAGATCTTCTTCACCGATGTACGGGTACCGAGCTCGAGTCTCCTCGGATCGGAGAACGACGGCTGGAGGGTGGCCATGACCACCCTCACCCACGAGCGCGGCGGCGTCGCCGATCTCCACCTGGGGCTGCGCAAGAGGATCAGGACCCTCCTCGATCTCGCCCGATCGACCATGATCGACGGACGACCGGCGTCGCAGGACCCGGTGCTCCGCCAGCGCCTGGCCGGCGTCTACCTCGAGGGAGAGCTCCTCAAGCTCCTCAGCGACCGCGCCCTCTCGGCGGCCATCCACGGGCGGGAGCTCGGGCCCGAGTCGAGCGTCGCCAAGCTCGTCTGGAGCCAGGCCGGGCAACACCTCGCCGAGGTCGCCGCCGACGTGCTCGGTCGGGTGGCCGCCGACGGGCCCTGGGCGCGGGATCTGCTCGCCTCACGCTCACTCACCATCGCCGGGGGCACTACCCAGGTGAACAAGAACATCATCGCCCAACGTATCCTGGGGCTACCTCGGTCGAGCTGACGGAGGAAACTCATCCATGCGCACTGCGGCAACCGATCTCGTCGGCATCGACGTTCCCATCTTCGGCTTCAGCCATTGTCGCGACGTCGTAGCGGCGGTCACCAATGCCGGTGGTTGCGGCGTGCTCGGCGCCGTGGCCCACAACCCGGAACAGCTCGACATCGACCTCAGCTGGATCGAGCAGGAGGTGAAGGGCAAGCCCTACGGGGTCGACCTGCTCGTACCCGAGAAGTTCGCCGGCGCCGAGGAGGGTGGGCTCGATCGCACCCAGCTGCGAGGCCTCGTACCCGAGGAGCACGCGGCCTGGGTCGACGACCTCCTGAGCCGCTACCACGTGCCGCCTGCCCCCGCCGACGGCGCAGCCTTCAGTGGCATCGGCGGGTTGCGGATCGACCCCAGGAGCATGGCGCCCCTCCTCGACGTGCTCTTCGGGCATCAGACCCGCCTGGTGGCATCCGCCCTCGGTCCGCCGCCGACACACTTCATCGAGCGCGCCCACGCTTCCGACATCCCGGTCGCCGCCCTCGCGGGCTCGGTCGAGCACGCCCGCAGGCATGTGCAGGCGGGCGCCGACCTGATCGTGGCCCAAGGGACCGAGGCCGGCGGCCACACGGGCCTGGTCGCCACGATGGTGCTCGTGCCCGAGGTGGTCGACGTGGTCGCACCGGTTCCCGTGCTCGCCGCCGGGGGCATCGCCCGCGGCCGTCAGCTGGCGGCGGGCCTGGCCCTCGGGGCCGACGGCGCGTGGTGCGGCTCGGTGTGGCTGACGACCGAGGAGGCCGAGACACCACCGGTGGTCAAGGACAAGTTCCTACGGGCGGGCCTCGGGGACACGGTGCGGTCACGATCAATGACCGGGAAGCCGGCGAGGATGCTGCGCACAGCGTGGACCGACGAGTGGGAGCGTCCCGACGGCCCCGACCCCCTGCCGATGCCGATCCAGCCACTTCTCATCGGCGACGCCATGCGCCGCATCCACCGCGTCGCCGGCAAAGAGGGCACCGGTGCGAACGACCTGGTCACGTATTTCGTGGGGCAGGTCGTGGGCTCGATGGACACGGTGCGACCTACCCGCCGGGTGGTGCTGGAGATGGTCGAGGAGTTCATCGACACCCTCCAGCGCCTCGACGACCTAGTGAAGGACTAGCCCGCCGCCTACCCTCGATCAGCGTCGTCTCCGGGGCCGGAACTAATCTCGACATCGCTCGCGCCGACGTGGGCCCACAGAGGAGGCGATCGTGGCCTGGGATTTCTCGACCGATCCGGACTTTCAGGAACAGCTCGACTGGGTGGAGGAGTTCTGTCGGACCGAGATCGAGCCCCTCGACCTGGTGTTCCCCGGAGCGCCCTGGTCGCGCAACCCCAAGGCCAAGGCCCTTGCCGATCCGCTCAAGCAGCGGGTCAAGGACCGCGGGCTGTGGGCTCTTTTCCTCGACGAGGAGCTCGGCGGTCCCGGCTACGGCCAGCTCAACCTGGCGCTCCTCAACGAGATCCTCGGCCGCTACGGCTCGGCGCCGGTCGTCTTCGGCACCTCCGCCCCCGACACGGGGAACATGGAGATGCTCGCCGCCTACGGGACCGAGGAGCAGAAGCAGCGCTGGCTGCGCCCGCTCATGAACCAGGAGATCTTCTCGGCCTATTCGATGACCGAGCCCCAGGGGGGGTCGGATCCCAACCTGTTCCACACCCACGCCATTCGTGACGGCGAGGAGTGGGTCATCAACGGCGAGAAGTGGTTCACCAGCCTGGGTGCTCGCGCCGACATCCTCTTCGTGATGTGCACCAACGGCATGTTCGTGGTCCCCCGGGAGACGCCGGGCGTGGAGTTCATGGACTACCCGCAGACGCACAACCACGTCCGGTACAACGACGTGCGGGTGCCACTGGACCACCTGCTCGGGCCGGAGGACGGCGCCAAGGTCCTTGCCCAGCGGCGCCTCGGCGGCGGCCGCATCCACCACGCCATGCGCACCGTCGCCCAGGTGAAGCGGGCCTTCGACATGATGTGCGAGCGCGCCCTCAGTCGCGAGTCACACGGCAAGGTCATCGGCGAACACCAGATGGTCCAGGAGGCCATCGCCGACTCCTACGCCGAGATCAACATGCTGCGTCTCCTCGTCCTGTGGACGGCGTGGACGATCGACAACTCCAGCACCCAGGAGGCCCGCACCCAGATCGCCGCGTGCAAGTACACCTGCGGAAAGGTCCTCCGCGAGGTGACCTACCGGGCCCTGCACATCCTGGGCTCGCTCGGGACCACCAACCTCACTCCCCTCCAGGCCATGTGGGCCAGCGCCCCGACCATGGCAATTCAGGATGGCGTCGACGAGGTCCACAAGGTCACGGTCGCCCGCAACGTGCTCAAGGGCTATCGGCCCCACCCCGGCCTCTGGCCAACTGAGTACCTGCCCGCCAAGCGCCAGGAAGCCAGGAAGAAGTACGCCACGCAGCTGGCCGCCGACCCCGACCTGGCTGCGTGGGCCGATCACGCCGAGCGGTCAATGGCGAGAGGCCACTAGAGCCGCACCGCGTCACGATCGGGCGAAATACTCGAAGTCCGCCATCAGGGCCTGGTGCCGCGCCTCGATGCCGGCGCGGGCGTCCGGATGGGTCAGGATGTGCAAACGGTTGGCGGTGATGCCGCGCACGACACACTGGCCAACCTCCTCTCCGGACATCGCGTGCTCCGGCCGTTGCGCCCACGTGGTGACATCCGTGCGCTGTTCGCCGGCGCCCGGAGCGAGCCGAAGCGACGTCTCCATCAAGTTGGAGTGGACCTGCCCCGGGCAGAGGACCGAGACGCCGATGCCCTCAGGTTCGAGCTCGGTGCGAAGCGTCTCGGTGAAGCCAAGAAGGGCGTGCTTGGTCGTGGTGTACAAGCCGAGATGAACCCCACCAGCCCGGGCAGGAGGCACGCACCGAAGGGCGGCCATCGAGGCCGTGACCACGACAGCCGCCGGCGGGCCGCTGGCGCGCAGATACGGAAGGAACACGTCGACTGCCCTGACGGCCGACATCAGGTTGAGCTCGATGATCCAGGACCAATCCTCGTCGGCGGCCGAGTCGAGGGGACGGTTGGCGAACACTCCCACGTTCGTCGACAGGACGTGGACTGCGCCGTAGCGGGCGACCGCCCGATCAGCCAGAGTTGCCAGGGAGGCGCGGTCCCTGCCGTCGACGCTGACGTGGGTGGCGGCACCCCCGGTGGTCAAGATCTCCTCGGCGACCGCCGCCGCCGACTCGCCTTGTATGTCGCCGACCACCACGCGCATCCCCTCGGCGGCCAGCGCCAGGGCGATGCCTCGCCCGATACCGCTGCCGCCGCCGATGACCACGGCGTTGCGGCCTTCGAGGTCCGAGGCCAGCATCAGGGCTTCACCAGATTGACGTTCCCCTCTCCGGGGACGAGCTCGACACGCGCACCGACGAGCTCGCGCTGCTCGGCCTCGGCCAGCAGATCGGCGTCCTCCATCCTGGCGTAGCAACGCGTGCCGTCGGGCAGGTCACACACGGCCAGGCCCCAGTCGGCGGCGCCGTCACGGCCGTGGGCGACGGTGTAGGTAGCCATGCTGGCCTCACCGGAGGCAACGTCGCGGATCGCCCGCCGGGGCCGGGCGTCCAGGCCGGACTGGACCTCGGCCGAGCTCGGCGGGCGAACCGGACCGGGTGTCGTGGAGTAGAGGCCCGAGACGTGCTTGGTCATGTGCATCCCCACGCCGGTGACCAACCCGAGCGCACCGGGATCCTGCCTGAGGACGTCAGCCATGGTGGCGATGGAGTGCGTCATGTAGTTGCTCCCCGCCCCACCGGCGAAGGGCAGGCCCCCTGTAACGGTCACACCCCGCTGGTCATCCTGGGCCAGGCCGAGCGCGTCGAGTGCGAAGTTGATCGAGCTGCCGAAGCAGCTGTAGAGATCCAGATGGCCGACGTCGTCGATGCCGACTCCGGCCACCCGGAGGGCCTCGGCATCCGCGACACGCATGGCCGGTGACGCCCACGTGGGATCGTGCTCGGCCACGTACACCGGATCGGTGGCGAAGCACCACCCCCTGAGGTACACCCGGCGGTCGGGCGCGATACCGAGGGCGTCAGCCTTCTCGTGACTGGCGATGATGACCGCGGCGGCCATGTCGACGTCCATGATCGAGACCATGTACTTCGTGTACGGGTACCCGACCATGCGGTTGTCGGGGCTGGCCGTCGTCAGCTCCTCGGCGCTGCGTCGCGTCGGGAACCAGGCGTAGGGGTTGGCGGCGGCCACGTCGGTCATGGGAGCCATCAGCTCACCGAGCTGATGGCGGTAGGCCTCCGGCTCGATGTGGAGATGGGCGCGCCGGGCGATGTCCCACACCGCGAACGTCAGCCAGGCCTGGAAGACCTCGTGCGTCACCTCGGCGGGGTGGAACGGGGCCTCGAACGGGAAGGGTTTGCGCTCGGGGTCCGGGTAGCTCCACGCCGGCTTCGTCCCCGCCTTCTTCATCTGGCGTCGTGTCTCGAGGCACTCGGCTCCGGTGATCAGGGCCAGGTCCGACTCTCCCCGGAGGATGGACTCTGCCGTGGTCTGCACCAGCAGCTGGGGCGTGGTCCCGCCGATACCCGAGTAGAGACGGTGGCGCGGCGACGCGCCCAGCGGCTCCGCCAGGCGCCCCGGAGGGTCGTCGTACTGCCAGCTCTGGCAGTACACGATCTGCAGGCTGTCCAGCTGCTCGAGGACCGCGGCTCGGCCGCTGTCCGCAGCGGCGGCGCGCGCCACCTCGTCCCACATGACGAGGGGCTCAGGGGCTCCGTTCGGGAAGTCCGCCGAGCGCCAGACACGCTGACCAACACCGATCAGGCACGGGGTGCGGGGATCGACGTCGGCCACCTACCTCCCCTTCCACCGCGGAGGCCGTTTCTCGGCGAAGGCCAGAGGCCCCTCCTTGGCGTCCTCGCTCTTGAAGACCATGTTCGACAGCTGTTGCTCGATCTTGTAGGCCTCCTCGAGGGTGACGGCCAGGCCCCGCAGCACGCTCTCCTTGGTCGCCCGCACCGCGAGCGGGCCGTTGGCGGTGATCCGTCCGGCCCACTCGAGCGCTCGATCGAGGAGCTGCTCACGGGGAACGATCTCGTTGATGAGGCCGACCTCCAGGGCCCGCTGCGCCGGAAAGGCCTCGGCGGTGAGGAGGAACTCCATCGCCGCCGGGAACGCCACCTGGCGAGGAAGGCGGACGGTGGTCCCTCCCCCGGCGAAGAGACCCCGCTTGGGCTCCATCACCCCGAAGGTGGCGTCGGGGCTGGCGATGCGGATGTCGACGCCCCCCAGCATCTCCATCCCACCCGCCACGCAGGGCCCGTTCACCGCGGCCACGATCGGCTTGTACAGCTCGACGTTGCGCAACACGGCGTACGTCCCGTCGGTCAGCCGACAGCCGTCGACCTCGGTGACCTCGCCCGAGCCGATCTTCTCCGCCAGCGCCGTGACCTGTGGGATGTAGGTCTTGAGGTCGGCACCGACGCAGTAGGCGTCGTCGACGCCCGTGATGATCGCCACCCAGGCGTCGGGATCGTCCTTGAAGCGCCGCCACGCCTGGGTCAGGTCCCGGAAGTGGTACATGTCCAGCGCGTTGCGCGTCTCGGGCCGGTCGATGGTGATCACCACCACGTGGCCGTCGCGCTCCTCATAGTGGATCGGCATGCGGCCGGAGACCTCCAGGGGGCTCAGCGGACCCTGACATGGTAGTCAGGGATGGCGAGAGCAGGACTCCGGGGTGACTCGGCGACTCGAGCGAAGAGGAAGCCGCCGCCGTCCAACCAACAGGGTCTGGCCCGTCAGGTACCGGCTGGGGTCCGAGCAGAGGAACAGCGCGACCGGCACGATAGAGTCCCGTGGTGGAGTACGCCCTGTACCTGCCCCAGCTGCGCATGTCGTTCAGGGCGATCGAGGAACGGGTGCTGGCCGCTGAGGCACACGGCTTCCATTCGGTGTGGTTCATGGATCATCTCGCCGCGCCGGCGATGCCAGAGGCCGACACCTTCGAAGCGTGGACGATCGCAACCGCGTTGGCAGCGCGCACGTCGCGGATCCGCATCGGGCACCTGGTGTTGTGTGACGCCTTTCGACACCCGGCGCTGCTGGCCAAGATGGCGGCGACGCTCGACGTGCTGAGCGGCGGACGCCTGGAGCTCGGCATCGGCTGGGGATCGGTGGAGCAGGAGCTGCGGGCCTACGGCTTCGCCGCCGACGGACCCGGGGTTCGCGCCGGCCGGTTGTCGGAGACCCTCGACATCCTGAGGCTCATGTTCGACGGCCGGCGATTCGACTACGAAGGGCGCTACTACCGCCTGACCGACGCCATCGGGCGACCGGTCCCGGCCCAGGGCCGGGTTCCCATCCACGTCGGCGGCGCCGGTCCCCGGCTCACCCTGCCCCTGGTGGCCCGCCACGCCGACTGGTGGAACTGCCCGTCCACCGCCGTCGACCGGCTCGGTGTGCTGCGGCACCAGATCGGGCAGGCCCGGGTCTCGACGCAGCACCCCGTGGCACTGGCCCCCAGCCGCCAGGATCGCGGCGAGGTGGTCGCCACCGCCCAACGACGCTTCGGATCGTGGGGCGGCCTACTCGCCGGAACCGCCGACGAGATCGCCGCCGCCCTGGCCTCCGAGGCCGCTCTCGGGGTGGAGCTGTGCATCCTGCAGTTCTCGGATTTCGGGGAGCCCGAGACGTTGGCCCGGTTCGCCGGCGACGTCGCCCCCGTCATCAGGGACGCAGCGTCGCCGGCTCGCCGCTAGTTGCTCAGCGTCTCCTTGACCGCCGACGCCTGACTGAAGCGCAGCGCCTTGCTCGCGGGAATCGAGATCGCTGCACCTGTCTGGGGATTGCGACCCATCCGCGCCGCCCGCTGGGAGACCGAGAAGGTCCCGAACCCGGGCCAGGCCACCTTGTCGCCAGCCTTGACGCCGTCCACGACCGCCCGAAAGGCCGCCGCGAGGACCGCTTCGGCCTCTCGTTTCTCCACGCCTGCCTCGGCCGCCACCTTGTCGACCAGCTCAGCCTTGTTCATGACACCTCCTCGTCCCCGGCAGCCACCGCCAGGGCGTCCTACGACCGTACGGGGTTGGGACGCCCGAGTGGGTGATTTCCGCCCAGCCTGGCCTCAGCCCCGGGGCAGGCCCAAGACCCGCTCGGCGAGGATGTTCCGCTGGATCTCGCTCGTCCCGCCAGCGATCGTACCCGAGAACGAGCGGAGGTACTGGGCCGCCCAGGCACCCTCCCGCCAGCCCCCCGGACCCGGGATCGAGGTGTCGATGGCCTCGGCGCCGAGGGCCTCGACGCCGGTGAGGTAGAGCCTCCGCTCCACCTCGCTGCTGTAGAGCTTGAGGAGGAGGTGCTCAGGCGACGCTTGGCCGCGGGAGAACTTGCCGAACCCCCGATAGCCCAGGAGCGTGATGGCGTGGGCGTCGATCACCAGCGACGCCACCCGGTCGCGAAACACGTCGTCGTCGGCCGGCCTCCCGGGCCTGCCGTCTCCCTGGGCCGGCCTCCCGGGCCTGCCGTCTCCCAGGGCCGGCCTCCCGGGCCGGCCGTCTCCCTGGGCCGGCCTCCCGGGCCTGCCGTCTCCCTGGGCCGGCCTCCCGGGCCGGCCGTCTCCCTGGGCCGGCCTCCCGGGCCGGCCGTCTCCCTGGGCCCGGCCCAGCTCGATGAGCTCCTCCACCCCCCGCTGGACGCTGTGGGCGTTGGCGATCCACAGCATCCCCCGCTCGTGCGACAGCGACCCCTGGGTGATCCTCCAGCCGTCGTGGAGCTCGCCCAGCAGGTTGGCGGCGGGGACGTTCACGTCGGTGAAGAAGACCTCGTTGAAGTCGGCGCGGTGCGGCTCGGTCAGCTCGGGCAGCGGTCGACAGGTGATCCCGGGCGATCGCATGTCGATGATCAAGGCGCTGATGCCACGGTGCTTCGGCGCCGCCGGGTCGCTGCGGACGAAGCACAGGCACCAATCGGCGTGATGGGCGCCCGACGTCCATACCTTCTGGCCGTTCACCACGAACCCGTCGCCGTCGAGGACCGCCCGGGTCGAGAGCGACGCCAGGTCGCTCCCGGCTCCCGGCTCGCTCATGCCCAGGCACCAGGTGATCTCGCCTCGGAGGGTCGGCAGTGCCCACAGCCGACGCTGGTCATCCGTGCCGTGGTCGACGATCGACGGCGTGACAATAGACAGGCCCTGCGGGTTGAGCGACCGCGGGATCTCGCCGGCAGCCATCTCCTCGAAGTAGATCATCTGCTGCACGGCGTTGGCGTTGCGCCCGCCCAGCTCGGGCGGCCACCCTGGCACCAGCCAACCCGCGTCGAAGAGCCGGCGCTGCCACGCCCGGGCCCAGTCGGGGAGGTGGGCGCTCGACAGCTTGGCCTCCATGAACTGCTGCTCGGGCGGGGCGTTGGCCTCGAGCCACTCCCTCAGCTCGCGACGAAAGTCCTCGTCCTCGTCCCGATACCGGAGTCGCACGAGGTCACCATACTGTGCGACCTGACATCAGCGTCACCTACGCCTCGGTCAGTGACGGTGGGTGAGCAGGAGGCAGCCGGCCAGCGGGCCGCCACCGGCGGCCGCCACCGCCACCTCGGGCGGCCCCGCGACCTGACGGTCCCCTCCCTCTCCCCAGAGCTGGAGGCACGCCTCGTGTAGGAACCCGTAGCCGTGCAGGCGCCCGGCCGACAGCTGGCCACCGCTGGTGTTGAGGGGGATCTCGCCGTCCAAGGAGATCCGCTCACCCCCGTCGATGAACGGGCCACCCTCACCTTTGGCGCAGAAGCCGAGGGCCTCCAGCCATGCCAGCGCGATGAAGCTGAAGCCGTCGTAGAGCTCGGCCACATCCACGTCGCTCGGGCGCAGATCGGTCCGCTCCCACAACATGGCGCCGGCATCGCGCAGCGCCATCGTGGTGAGATCATCCCACTGGTCCCACGACGGGCGGCCTCGGATCGCCGTACCCACCGCGTCCACCTGGATGGGATCCCGGCGCAGCCCGGACGCGGCGTCCGCTCGTGACACGATGAGCGCCGTGGCGCCGTCGGCGGGTACGTCGCAGTCGAACAGGCAGAGCGGCGACGAGATCATACGGGCTGCGAAGTAGTCGTCGAGGGACATCGGGTCTCGGTAGATGGCCTTCGGGTTGCGAGCCGCGTTCCTCCGGGCGTTGAGGGCGATGTGGGCCAGCTGCTCTCGAGTCGTGCCGTACTCGTGGAAGTGCCGCTGGGCGTAGCAGGCGATCCAGTTGGCGGCCGAGGGCGCGCCGAACGGCAGGGTCCACTGCATGAAGCCGTCGGCCCGGAAGGACCCGCCACCGCCGCCCGAGGTGACGCTCGCCCTGCCCTTCGTCCCCTGGGCCGTCGCCTCCCACACGCTCCGGAAGCACAGCACATGCGTGGCCAGCCCCGCCGCCACGGCCACGCAGGCGTCGATCACCGAACCCAGCTGACCGGGCAGCTCGATGCCGCCCGTGTACCAGTCGAGCTCGAGGCGGAGCGCGTCCTGGACCTCGACCACGCCAGCCCCGGAGAAGCCTGGTGGGGTGCTCATGTTCCCTGGGTAGGTGGCGATGCCGTCGATGTCCTCCCGGGTGAGACCCGCGTCGGCGATGGCATCCAGACACGCGTCCAGGGTGAGCCCCAACGGCGACCGGTTGAGACGCCGGCCGACATCGGACTGGCCGATCCCCGTGATGACGGCGCCGCGCTCGCCGATGCTCACGCCTCGGGTACCACGGCCGGTCACGCCGCCGGCTCGAAGAGGGGGATCCACACGTCGTCGTGGTGCTCGAAGAGCACCCGCACCGGCATGCCGACGTGCACGTTCTCCACATTGCAGTTGACGACGTTGGTCATGAGGCGCAGGTCCTGCTGCTCCTCGATCTCGACGATGGCCACCACGTACGGCGGGTCCAGTCCGGGGTACCAGGGCTGGTGGTTGATGGTGTAGGTCGCCACCGTGGCCCGGCCGCTGACCGTGTGGGGCGCGAGCTCCCGGCTGAGGTCGCGTGGGCACACCGGCGCCGGGGGGTGGACCAGGTATCCGCAGCTCGAGCACCGGAGGAAGCGCAGCTCGCCCGCCTCACCTCCCCGCCAGAAGTGCTCGTTCTCGCTGGTCACCCTGGGCAGCACCCGGAAGGGCGTATCCGCCATCTCGTCGTCGCTTCCTTCCGTCGGGGGGGCCTCCCGGGCCGGCCTCCGATTCACTGGGCCGGCCTCCCGAGCCGGCCTCCTATTCACTGGGCCGGCCTTCCGGGCCGGCTCCGACCGAGGGGGCCCTCAGTCGGTTTCGCTCTCGGGAGCCGAGTCGAAGCCCCGCCTGGCGTATGGCAGCGCCGCCACCGCGGGGAGCAGGCCGAAGCCGGGGAGCGTCAACATGATCGATCCCACGAGCTCCTCCCAGGTGGCTCCGACCTCCTTGGCCAGCATGGCGTGGCGCTGCACTCCCTCTGGATTGCGCAGGATGACGGTGCAGACCATGCGGATCAGCTCGTGGGTCTTGCGGTCGGGGGCCTGCAGCGAGTCGATCTGGGCCAACCAGGCGTTCTGGGCCTCGTGCAGGGCGGGAAACACCTCATGGAGGGGGCCCTCGAACGGGAAGTTCCAGTCCGGCTCCTTCTCAGGCACGGACCCAATCATGCACCCGCTCGGCGCGGGTAGAACGGCGGCACGCCCGGCCCTCAGCTGCGCGAAGGCAGCGCCGCCGTGGCCTCACCCTCCACCTTGACCTCGCCCTCGGCGTTCGTCAGCGCGCACTCGAGGTCGACGAGGTTCTCGCTGTCATCCTTGCGCTTGGCCTTCACCACGACACTCGTGACGAACTCCTCGCCCGGCCAGGTCTGCTTGACGAAGCGGACCTTGTACCGGCGGAGGTTGCCAATGCCCACGTAGTCGGTGATCGCCCTCCCGAGGACGCCGGCCGAGAACATCCCGTGGCCGAACACGCTGGGGAGACCTGCGGCCTTGGCCTTGACCTCGTCGTGGTGCATCGGGTTGAAGTCCCCGGACGCGCCGGCGTACATCACGAGGTCGGTGCGCGTCAGCTCGTGGCGGACCTCGGGACCCGCGTCACCCTCGCTCACGTCCTCGAAGAACAGCTTCTGCTCTCCCATGGGCCCCCTTGCTAGCCAAGCCTGACACCACTGTCAACAACAGGAGGTGGGGCGCCGCCCGGGCCGAGAGCAGGCTCTGAGCGACCCCCCGCTCACGGGTCCCTCGGCAGGCCGAGCAGGCGCTCGGCGATGACGTTGCGTTGGATCTCGCTCGAGCCCCCGGCGATGGTGAGGCACCGATTGGCCAGGAAACCACCCGTCCACGGCGCCGCTGCACCTTCCACGGTCGCCCCCTCCGGCCCGAGCAGCGTCATCCCTGTCTCCTGGACCCGCTGGTCGTGCTCGACGCCGACGAGCTTGCGCACGCTCGACTCCGGACCGGGGTCGGCGCCGGACAACGCCCGCAGGGTCAGTCGGAAGCCGAGGACGGCCAGGCACTCCGCCTCGGCCAGCAGCCGCCCGAGATGGTCCATCGCCACGGGGTCGTCTGCGGCTCGGGGCGCGATGAGCTGGAGGAGGGACTCCACTCCGAGTCCGAATGACGACCCGCTGCCCATCGACACCCGCTCGTTGGCGAGCGTGGTGCGGGCCAGCCGCCAGCCGCCGTTCACCTGTCCGACCACACAGTCGTCGGGCACGAACACGTCGGAGAGGAACACCTCGTTGAACATGGCCTGTCCGGTGAGCTCTCGCAGCGGCCGCACGTCGATGCCGACCGAGCGCATGTCGACCAGGAAGTAGGTGATCCCCTCGTGCTTCGGCGCGTCCGGGTCGGTCCGGGCCAGGCAGATCGCCCAGTCGGCCCGCTGGGCAATCGAGGTCCAGACCTTCTGCCCGGTCAGCAGCCAGCCCCCGTCCACCCGGGTGGCCTTGGTGGAAAGCGAGGCCAGGTCGGAGCCGGCGCCCGGCTCGCTGAACATCTGGCACCAGGTCATCTCGCCTCGGAGGGTCGGGCCGACCCAGCGCTCCTGCTGCTCGGCGGTGCCGTGAGCGATGATCGTGGGTAACGCCCATGCCCCCACGGCCAGCTGAGGACGGCGGATGCGGGCGCGCTGGAGCTCCTCCTCCACAACCAGCTGCTCCACCGCACCGGCGCCCCTCCCCCACGGGCGGGGCCAGTGGGGCGCCACATACCCTTCGTCGGCAAGTCGGCGCCGCACCTCCTGGGCATCGGCCCGGCCCAGGGTCTCGGCCAGCGACCGTACCTCGACGCGAACGGGCTCGGCCTCCTCGGGAAGGGCGATGTCCAAGCTGCGTCGGGCGCCGGTCAGGGCGAGGTCGGCGACGCGCGCGCGCCACGGTTGCTGGCCGCTGAGCAGGGCGCGGACGGACGCGGCGCGTTTCAGATAGAGGTGGACGTCGTGCTCCCACGTGAAGCCGATCCCACCCAGGACCTGCACGCAATCCTTGGCGCAGGTGAAGAATGCCTCCGGGGCGAGCACCCCCGCGACCGCCGCAGCGAGGGCTGCTTCCTCGCGGTCGTCGGCGCCTCGCGCCGCGTCCCAGGCCACGGCCGCGGCCTGGCCGGCGGCGACGAGCATGTCGGCGCAACGGTGCTTGACGGCCTGGAACTGGCCGATCGGGCGACCGAACTGCTCGCGGACCTTGGCGTGGGAGGCGGCGGTATCGACGCACCAGTCGGCACCGCCCGCGCACTCGGCCGACAGCAGGACGGCGGCCAGATCCGCCACCAGCCGGCCGTCCACACCCGGCAACTCGGCTTCGGTGCCGACCGTCACGCCGTCGACGACGACCTCGCCGACCCGCCGGGTCGGGTCGAGGCTGGGCAGGGCCTCGACCGTCACGTCGTTGGCGTCGAGCGCGTACCAACGCTCGCCATCGGGTCCGGTGGCGGGGAGCACGAAGACGCCCGCCTGCCCGGCGCCGAGGACGGGCCGGGCCCGCCCCGAGAGGCGCACGCCACCGCCGTCACGCTCGGCCGTGATGGAAGACGGACCGAGCGCCACCGCCCCCGTCACCGACCCGTCGCACAGTCCGGGGAGCCAGGCGCGAGGGTGGGCTTGCGGCCCGCTGGCGGCGATCGCCGCGCTCGCCAGGACCGTCGGCACGAAGGGCCCGGGTGCCACGGCCCGACCGAGCTCCTCGAGGACGACGGCCAGCTCGGGAAGACCGAACCCCTGGCCACCGTCGGCCTCGGCGACGTGAAGACCGAGCCAGCCCTGCTCGATCAAGGATCCCCAGAATGCCGGGAGGTCCTCGCCCTCGGCATCGAGCAGGGCGCGGGGCACCGAGGGCGGGCAATAGGCATCGGTCCAGCGTCGGACGGCACGGTGGAGCGAGACGTGCTCCTCGCTCACCCCTAGCGGCACAGGTACCCCGCCATGCGACCCCTCGTCATCTGATTCGCTCGCCGTCTCTTGTGACGGTGATGGACTGGGTCGGACAGCCCTGGGCCGCCAGCACGATGCGCTCCTCGGTGTCGCCCTCGGGGTCGATCACGATGGCCAGTCCCTCGTCGTCCAGATCGAACACCGCCCCCGCCCAGTACGAGCAGTTGCCGGAGCCCATGCACGTCTCGCGGTTGATCGAGATCTCCAGCCCCATCACCCCAAAGGATGACACACGCGTCAGGTGGCATGGGCCTGTGCGCCACGACCGCGCTCACCCGCCTCGAGAAGGCGCGCGATCTCGGCCACCTCCTGTCGCACGGACCGGGCGAACCAGCCCGCGGCCACGGCGTCGTAGAGCCAGCCCAGCGGCGAGCCCATATCCATCGTCTCCACATGGTGCACCCGGGTGCCTCCCTCGACGGGCTCGATCTCGAACCAGGCATGCAGGGCGCGGGGGATCCCGTGCTCCAGGGTGACGTCGATCCTGCCCGGCGGCTCCAGCCGGTAGCGGGTGACGACCGAGCCTGGGAAGCGCCCCAGGAACTTGCCGTCCTCCCGAGCGATCATGCCGTCGGAGGTGTCCCCCAGCTTCGTGACCCAGACGATCTTGGTGTCGGCCTTGGTGTACTGGGCGGGGTCCAGCACGAAGTCGAAGACCTCCTGCGGGTCCACCCCCTTGATGATCGCCTCTCCCTCGCCCCGGATCATTCCGGACCTCCTTCGACCGGCGGGCCACCGCTTCGCTGACGGAAGATCTCGTACCGTTCGCCGGCCGGCCCGACCCAGCGCGGATCCGGCTCCACCCGGTGCGAGATCCGGGCCCAGCGGGCCGCGTCGGCCGTGGCCACCTCCAGCCCCGCCGCCTGGCGGGCGAGGAAGGCGGCTCCCAGGGCGCCGCCCTCGGGGACCGCGACCACGTCCACGGGCACCGCCGTGCAGTCGGCCAGCGCTTGGATCCAGCCCTGGTCCCTGGTGCCGCCACCGGTGGCCACGATCCGCCGCACGGGCACGCCGCCGAGGTCGAGGTGGTGTCGAACGACGAAGCCGGCCGCCTCCAGCGCCGCCCGCCGAACGGCGGCGGCGTCGTGGGTGAGGTCGAGCTCGTGCAGCCCCGCCCGGCGGTCGGGATCGTGCAGGGGCGTGCGCTCGCCGTGGGGGTAGGGGGTCCAGACAGGCACCCGGTGCGGGTCGACCGGAGCGTCGGACCGTCCCATCAGGCGAGTGGCCCAGTTGATGAACATGCCACCTGAGCCGCTCGGACCTCCCATCATCAGCTTTCCCGGCGTGGTATGGGGGATGGTCCACAACCCCGGCGGCTGGCGCCACTCCCGCAGGACGATCCAGGTGATGAGCGTCGTCCCGCAGATGACGAGCGCGTCGCCTTCCTCGTCGGCCCCGGCCACGATCTGCTCGGCCAGGGCGTCGACCGATCCGGAGGCGAGCACGGCGTCACCCACCTTCCCCACCGCCTCACCGGTCGGCTCGACGCGCGGCAGCTGGCCCACGTCGATGCCCATGGCCGCGGCCCGGCCGGCGTCCCAGCCGTGTCCGTCGAACAACGGGAACCCGGAGAGGGCGGCGCCGGTGTCCAGGACCGCCTCGCCGGAGAGCACGTGGTTCGTCACCGCCTGAGCGGGCCAGTAGCCGCGGGCGTCGGGCAGCTGCCTGGCCGACCAGCCCACGAAGGCCTCCAGCTCCCCGCTGATCGGAGAGGCGCTGCGGTCGGCGCCGGCGCGTCCTCGGGAGTCGCCGTAGAGCAACCCCGGCGTGCGCGGTATGCCCCGCCGGTCCACGGCGGTGACGGAAGGAACCATCGCCGCGACGCACAACCCGCGTGCGGAGACGTCGCCGAGCGCAGCCAGGGCTCGCCGGGGGCCGCGTCGCCAGGCCCGGTTGGCGTCGTGCTCCATGGCGTCCCCGGTCGGGACCAGCAGCCGATGCGGCACGCGAGCTCGGGCCACGACATTCCCCTCGGCATCGACGGCCAGCGCCTTGACCGACGTGGTCCCGATGTCGATACCGACCGTCACCTCGGCCATGGGTTCCCAGACCGCATTCCCGCGAGCTCCTGACCTAGAGTGACGGACACGTCAGGTTAGCCGCGGGCCTGGCCACTCACCACCGATGGACTTCACGATCACCGAGGACCAGGAGCTGCTGCGCAGCTCGGCCCACCAGCTCATGGCCGGCGAGTGCCCGACCAGCCTGGTGCGCGCCCACATGAGCGACCCGGACGCGGCGGACCAGCTCTGGGAACATCTTCGAGCCTGGATCGGAATCGCCAGTGGTCCGCTGGTGGACCTGTGCCTGGTCCTCGAGGAAACCGGCGCGGCGTTGGCTCCCGGTCCGTTCTTCCCGACGGCGGTGCTCTTCGCGCCCCTGCTCGCCGCCCTCGACCACCCTCTCGCTCCGAGCGCTCTCGAGGGTGAGGTGACGGGCACGGTCGCCATGGCCGGCGTCGACGGCACGTGGGCGCCCAACGACGACCCGACGAAGACCTTCGTCCCCGAGGCGGAACGCGTGGACCACGTGGCCGTCGTCGGGGCCGGGCCGAGTGTCGCGGTGACAGGTCGGCTCCCGGCCCGCTACGTAGCCACCGTGGATACGAGCCGTCGCCTGGCCGAGGTGGACACCGCCGGAGTGGGCGAGCGGGTGCAGGTCTCGGCCGATCTGATCCAGGACCTTCTGGACCGGGCCTACGTGGCGCTGGCGGCAGAGATGCTCGGCACGGCCCGGTGGCTGCTCGATGCCACTCTGGCCTACGCCAAGGGCAGAGAGCAGTTCGGACGGCCCATCGGCACGTTCCAGGCCATACAGCACAAGCTGGCCAACATGGCCCTGGCCTTCGAGCGGGCTTGGAGCGCCGTGTACTACGCGGCTATGGCCATCGACTCGGGCGACCCGGACCGCCACCGCGCCGCCCACGTCGCCAAGGCAGCCGCCGGCGCCGCGGCCACGCTGGCGGCCAAGGACGGCATCCAGGTCCACGGCGGCATCGGCTACACCTGGGAGCACGACCTGCACCTGTTCATCAGGCGGGCATACGCATCGGAGCACCTGCTGGGTACCTCGGGCTGGCACCACGACCGGTTGGGCGAGCTGCTCATGCAACCGGCAGCGGGATGAGCGGGCCGTGACTGAGCTTCTGACGGGCCAGCTGCGCCTCATGGCCAGCCGCCACCCCGACGAGATCGGCTACCGCAATCTCGACGCCGGCACGGATCTTTCGTTCGCCCGCTGGGAGGCGGAGTCGAACCGGCTGGCGCGGGGCCTGGCCGGCGCCGGCGTGGCCAAGGGGGACCGGGTGTCGATCTACCTCCCGAGCGAGGAGGTCCTCAACTGGGTCGTGGCGTATGCCGCCATTCACAAGGCGGGTGCAGTCGCCGTCCCGACCAACACTCGCCTGTCGGCCCGCGAGACGAGCACCATCCTCGGCCACGCCGAGGCGTTGGCGGCGATCACCTGTGCATCCCATCTGCCAACCCTGCTGACGGCACGCCGCCGCGTCCCGACTCTCGGTCTCGTGGTGAGCACCGACGGGACGGCCGGCTCCGAGGCGGACGGGCCGGTCGAGCCAGGCGCGCCGGGCGCCGTGCCGTGGGCGGCGGTGGCCGCGGACGACGCCAGCGAGTTCCAGGTCGAGCTGGCGCCCGAGGACCTGGCCGACATCATGTACACCTCGGGCACCACCGGCTCGCCCAAGGGAGTGGTCGTCCGCCATCGCAACGCGTCGCTCCTGCCGAACGGCGAGCCCCATTGGTCGGGAACCGCGTGGCTGCACGGCTCCCCGCTGTTCACCTTCGCCGGCATCAGCTTCGTGTACAACCCCATGAAGCTCGGGAAGTCCGCCTTCTTCCTACCCAGGTTCGACGCCGGCCGTTGGCTCGAGGTCGTCGCCGGCGAGCGACCCGAGGCCGCCTTCATCGTCCCCGCCATGGCCCAGCTCATCATCGCCCACCCGGAGTTCCAGACGGCCGACCTGTCCAGCCTCCAGCTGTGCTCGCTCGGGAGCGCGCCGGTCTCGGCCGCCGTGCTCCGTCGCCTCCAGGAGCGGATGCCCGACGCCACCATCTCCAACGGCTACGGGATGACCGAGGCCGGCCCGGCGTTCTGTGCCATGCCCAAGGACGAGGCCTGGAAACGGGCCGGTTCGGTGGGCAAGCCGATGCCCCCAATGGAGGTCCGCATCACCAACGAAGAAGATGACGGCCTGCGAGCCGACGCCGTGGGCGAGGTCCTCATCCGCCTGCCGGGTCGACAGCGCGAGTACTACCGGGACGCCGACGCCACGGCCCGCACCTGGACCGACGGTTGGCTCCACACCGGCGACCTCGGCCGGCTCGACGAGGACGGCTATCTCTACATCGTGGGCCGGACCAAGGAAGTCATCATCAGGGGCGGCAACAACATCTACGCCACCGACGTCGAGAACGCCCTGCTCGAGCACCCGGCGGTACTGGAAGCCGCGGTGGTGGGCGTGCCCCACGAGGTGCTGGGCGAGGACCTGGCCGCCTTCCTCGTCACAGCGCCCGGCCGGGCGCTCGACGTCGAGGAGCTTCGCGCCTTCCTCTTGTCGCGGCTCGCCGACTACAAGGTCCCGCGCCGTGTCGCCTTTCTCGATCAGCTGCCGCGCAACGCGACGGGCAAGGTCCTCAAGCACGAGCTGGCGCCGCCTCGATGGACGCCCTCCACGCGCTGACCCTCGCCGACGTGCTGGCGGAGCACCGCCGCAGCTACCCGGAGCAGGCCGCGGTGGTGTGCCGCGGTGACCGCTACACCTATCCCGAGCTGGACACCCGTGTGAGCCGGCTGTCGAACACATTCGGGGCCGCGGGACTCGGACCGGGCGAGCGCATCCTCTGGTTGGGGCAGAACTGTCACCGCCTCCTCGAGTGCCTCCTCGCCGCAGCTCGGTCCGGGGCCATCTTCTGCGCCGCCAACTGGCGGCAGACGGCTCAGGAGTTGGCGTTCATCATCGACGACGTGCAGCCGCGCGTCGTCGTCTGGCAGGAGGACGAGATCGGCCCGACGGTGCGTGAGGCACGCCGCGCCGCCGGCACCGGTGTGGGGACCACATGGATCCAGCACGACACGACTGCGCCGGACGGCTACGAGGCCCTGTTGGCGTCGGCCTCGCCCGACGAACCCCTCGTCGAGGTCGACCCGGCCTCGCCCGTGCTGCAGCTGTACACCGCAGCCTTCAGCGGGCGTCCCAACGGCGCTCTCCTGAACCACACCGCCATCATCGTGCAGTCGCTGATGATGGCCCGGCTCCAGGAGATCGACTGGGACTACGTCTATCTGAACTCCGGGCCGCTGTTCCACGTGGCGACCCTCATGACGACGATGGCCACCTTCCAGCTGGCGGGGACCAACGTCTTCACCCCGCGTGTCGACGCCGAGGAGCTGTGCCGTCTGATCGAGACCGAGCGGTGCACCGGAGCGTTCCTCGTCGGCCCGACCCTCGACCAGGTCCTCGAGCTCAATCGCGACGGCCGTTACGACCTCAAGAGCCTGCGCAGCTTCGCCGGCCGGCCCGAGTGGAACGAGATGATCACCGTCGACACCAGCCCCTGGGCCCGCCGTCCTGCCGGCTACGGGCAGACAGAAGTCATGGGGATGTTGACGTTCAACGCCGTGGGCGGGCCCGCCCTGGGCACCGCGGGCCGACCCTCACCCGTCTCCCGGGTGCGGATCGTCGACCCCGACGGCAACGAGGTACCGCCGGGCGAAGTCGGCGAGATCGTCGCCCGGGGTCCGACGATCATGACCGGTTACCACGACCGTCCCGTAGTGAACGCCGAGCGCCAGGCCGGGGGTTGGCACCACACCAACGACCTCGGTCGTCGGGAGCCCGACGGGTCGATCAGCTTTGTGGGCCCGAAGACCAGGCTCATCAAGTCGGCAGCGGAGAACATCTATCCGGCCGAGGTCGAGGCCTGTATCGCCCGTCATCCCGCCGTCGCCGAGGCCGCGGTGATCGGCGTGCCCGACCCGACCTGGACCCAGAGTCTCAAGGCGGTCGTGGCGCTGCGAGATGGCGGGAGCGCGACGGCGGACGACGTCATCGAGCACTGTCGGGCCAACATCGCGTCGTACAAGAAGCCGCGCTCGGTCGAGTTCGTCGATCGGCTGCCGCGGCAGGGCTTCGCCGTCGACTACGACGCCCTCGACGCCCGCTTCGGCGGGGGTGGCTACCCCGGCCGTCCCTGACGGACTACGGGGCTGGATCTTCGCCCATGATCACGATCTGGCGCTCGACGAACAGCCAGCGCCCGTCCCGCTTGAGCAGACGGTCGTGGTCGTCGGTCACCGGCCGCCAACGAGGTAGGCCACGTCCGCGAGGACGCGCAGCATGTCGTTCAGGTGGGTGCAGCTCCTGATGTCAGTGAGCTGCTCCCGCACCGCCGAGCGGAAGTCGCCGATTGCCCGGCCGACGAGGTCCTCGACGTGCGCCGCCGCCAGGGGACACTCGCCGAACGGCAGCACCGCCGGTGTCGCCTCGATCGACCGCACGACCAGCCCGTCGGGGTCGAGCGTCGCCTCCAGGCCGTACTCGTGGAGCACCACCTCGGTCCCGTCTGGCTCTCCATAGGTATCGCGGAACATGGCGTTGACCCCGACAGGGTCGCGTCCACCAACATCGATCCGTCGACGCCGGCGCATGGCGCCCGGTGGCAGGGATCCGATCTCGTGCCAGCCCAGGACGTCCGAGCTCCCTTCACCCCCCGCCAGGTCGGGTGCCGGGGGGCAGTCCTGGAGCGGTATGCCGTCGCCGCTGGCGACGCTGGACATGGCACGACCACCAGCGCGCCACCCCGAGCACACGTCGGTCATGGCCTCGAGGGCGCCGACCGGCACGGTCGAGCCCGAGGGCAAGCCGGCGTGGGCCTCGGCGCGCACCCGCACATAGCCCGAGATCAGCGAGGCCCCCGGCAGGTCGTCGAGCAGCAGGCCGAGCGGAGTGCCGCGCTCACCGGGCAGGACGGTCGCCACCTTGCTCCGGAACCCCGACCCCACCACCGACCCGGCCAACGCCGTCGCCTCGGGCCGGTCCGGCACCAGGTCCAGTGAAGCCAGCCGACGGCGGGGATCGACGTGGGCATCCAGCGAGGCGGCGTCCCGCACCCGGGCCCCCCGGTCGGTCGTCTCGAGGTCCCGGGCGGCGCCGGCGAGGTGCAGCCAGGGCCCATCCCAGCTCATCTCGATGTGCGTGGTCCGCCGCACCGTTCCCGGCCGGCGCGGCGGCGTCGTCGCGCTCGGCGATCGGGGGGCAACCAGGGCCGGCACGCGGGCGACGGTACACCTTGACGTGCCCCGCCGGGGGGCCTCTCCGGGCGCGGCTACTTGTTGAGCGACTGGCAGGCGGCCTGGTTCTTCAGGGCCGCGTCCAGTTCCGCCGAGGGGTACCGCTGGTCCAGCGAGTTCAGGCTCGTCTTGACCTGGTTCCCCGCGTTATCGAGGGAGTTGGCCAGGCCCTGTGCCCCGTTGCTGAGGGCCGTCGGGTTGTCGGCCGGCAGCGCCTGTGCCTGGTTCTGCGCCTGCACGAAGGCCGACCGGATCCCCTCGAGCCCGCTCACGAGGCCCTGGGAGATGGCCCGACCGTTCGAGACCGACGGAGCCCCGGCGGCTTGGACACCAGAGATCATCGTGTTGGTGGACGCCACGGCGCCACCGAGGAAGTTCACGAACTGGGTCTTGATCTGTTGCAGGTCGCTGCCGTTCAGCCCCGACACGGCGGTGCTGCTGCTGCTCTGCAACTGGTTCACCCAGCCCGTGATCCTCCCGCACACCTGGTTGGCCCACTGGCTGGCCGTGAGACTGGCCTGGGTCGACGACGAGCTCGACCCGCTCGAGCTCGACCCACCACTGCAGGCGGCCACCGTCAACCCTGCCGCCAGGCTCACCGCTGACGCGAGCCCGATCCTCGCGGCTCGCCGACGTCGCGGTGATCCCACCTGACGAGCAGGCATCCACGGTTGCATTGGAACCCCCTGGTGCGGCCTTCGCACGAGCAGCGTAGGAGAAGGCGCACCTACGGCGTCACTTCGCCGACTTGCAGTTCGCTGCGTTGTTGAAGGCCTGGTCCACCTGACTGGACGAGTTCGCGTACCTCTGCCCGAAATTGTCCAGGTTCGTCGGGGCTTGGCTGGATGCTGTCTGCAACGTGGCACCCGGTCAACGCCAAGAACACCGCTGCACAGGGCGGTGCGCCGGACGACCATCGGCTCGCCGACATGGTAGTCATACAGCCTGATGGGCTACTCGATCGCAGGCAAGACGGCCCTCGTGACCGGCGCCTCGTCCGGCATCGGCGCTGCGGTGGCCACGGACCTGGCCCGGCGGGGCGCCACCGTAGGGATCTGCGCCCGACGCGAGGACCGTCTGAGTGACGTGCTCGCCGAGTGCCGGGCCGCATCCCCCGACTGCCGGATGTGGGTCGCCGACCTGTCCGAGCTCGGCCAGGTAAGCGACCTCGGCCGACGCGCCGTCGCCGAGCTGGGCGGGATCGACATCCTGGTCAACAACGCGGGCATGCCCAAGCGTCGGCACGTCACCGCGCTCACGCCGCAGGTGGTTGACGAGGTCATGGCCCTCAACTACCTGTCGCCCGTGCGGCTCACGCTCGCCCTGCTTCCGCACATGCTCGACCGGGGCGCGGGCCGCGTCGTCAACATCTCATCGGTGGCCGCCCGGCTGGGGCCACCGGGCGAGGCCGCCTACTCCGCCTCGAAAGCTGCGCTCACCGCCTGGTCCGAGTCCATGGCCGTCGACTTGTGGGACACCGGGATCCGTCTCCATGTGGTGAACCCGGGCATCATCGACACCGAGCTGTTCGGGCTGCCGGACAACGACCCGTTCGTCGCCGACATCGAGGCCCTCCCGCCCCAGGTCGTTGCTGACGCCATCGCCGAGCAGCTCGATGCAGACATCTTCGAGATCTACGTCCCCGACTGGTTCTCGGCCATCGCCGCCGAGAAGGCCAAGGACGTCGGCCAGTTCCTCGCCGGGTCGGCGGCATGGACTCGCCAGCAGCGTCAGACGGAGCACGGCGGCGGCGCCTCGTGAGCGCGACAACCGGCAACGTGCTCGTCACCGGCGCCTCGTCGGGCATCGGTGCCGCCCTTGCCCGTCTGCTCGCCAGACGCGGGGCGACGGTCGGGATCGTCGCTCGTCGGGGTGACCGCCTGGCCCAGGTGCTGGACGACTGCCGCCGGTCGTCTCCGGGCTCGCGGCTGTGGGTCGCCGACCTGGGCGACCTGGCGGCCGCCGAGCGCGTGGCCGTCGAGGCGTGGGACGCCTTCGGCCACCTGGACGCCCTCGTGAACAACGCCGCCATTCCGAAGCGGCGGCACGTGACCCGCCTGTCCCCCGACGAGGTGGCCGACGTGATGCGGGTGAACTTCGAGTCGCCGGTGCGAATGACCTTGCGCCTGCTGCCGCGGATGCTGGCTCGCAACGTGGGCACGATCGTCAACGTCGCCAGCGCCGCCGGCCGCCTCGGAGTCATGCACGAAGCGGCGTACAGCGCCAGCAAGTTCGCCCTCAGCGGGTGGACCGAGGTGATGGCCATCGACCTGGCCGCGACCGGGCTGCGGGTCAGGCTCGTGCATCCCGGCCCCATCGACACCGAGATCTGGTCGCTTCCCGACAACGAGGACCCGATCTACGACGGGCCGAAGGTCTCCGCCGAGGAGTGCGCCGAGGGCATCGTGGCGGCCATCGAGGGCGACGGCTTCGAGGCCTACGTGCCCGACATGAAGGGCGTCGTCGAGTGGAAGACCTCGGCCATCGACGACTACATCGCCACGTCTGCCCTCATGGAGCGGGGGGCGACCACGTGAGGGGGCTGGTCTTCGGCGTTGGCCCGGAGCCACAGCCCGAGCCTCCGGCGGACGCCAACCGGCTGACCAAGGCGCTGGCAGATACGCCCATGGCCATCACCGATCTCGACGACCCACGCCCCCTGGGTCCGGACTGGGTGGTGCTCGATACCAGGATGACCGGCATCTGCGGCTCGGACGCCAAGCAGGTCTTCATGGACACCGACGGCGGGGACGCTTCCGACAACTCGATGACGGCACTGATCTCCTTCCCCCAGGTGCTCGGGCACGAGGTCGTTGGCACCGTCGCCGAGCTGGGCCCGCAGGCTCGGGGCTTCGACGTCGGGCAGCGAGTGGTGCTCAACCCGTGGCTCTCCTGCGGTCCGCGAGGCATCGACCCGCCG